>NZ_CEVIVC010000233.1:0-4211 GCF_982290645.1 Protofrankia sp. CiP1_Cm_nod4 | reverse complement strand
CACATTACGTACATGCGCGGCGTTCAGCAGCCAGCACTCGAACCGGTCTTCCAACATGTAGAACACCGGCTTCCAATAAACACCGGTAATCCGGCGTTGCGTGATGCGCGTCTGTGACGGTGGTTGACGGGAGCGGATCGGTCCGGCGCGTCCGTCACGGGCGGCGTATCTGTAGTCGCTATATTACGACACGTGATGACGGTGTGTGGGCCGTGCCGGACCCAGCGGCTGGTACTGCCGAGCGGGGAGACGACCTGGACGGTGCTCGGCGCGGACCATCGGGTGGTCGAGCCGGCGGAGGAGTTCCTCGAGTACCTGCGCGTGCAGGCGTCCTCGCCGAACACGGTGCGCTCGTATGCGCGGGCGCTCGCCCTGTGGTGGAGCTACCTGGCGGTGTTCGACCTGGACTGGGACCAGATGACGCTCGCCGGAGTGGGTGCGTTCCTGACCTGGCTGCGCGGTGGTGACGGTCCTGACGTCGTGTCGATCGAGCCGCGACCCGCGAGGGTCGGCGAGTCGACTGTCGCACAGCGGATGCGGGCAGTGACCTCGTGCTACCGCTACCACGAGCTCAACGGGGTTCCCCTCGGCGGCGACCTGGTGCGGCTGGTGCACGGGGCGCGGGCGTCCTACCTGCCGATGCTCGAGCATGTCGCCCGTCGACGGGGCCGGGAGCGGGCGGTCGTGAAGGTCCGCACTCCGTCGCGCCTGCCGCCGCCGGTGCTGACTCCGCCGCAGATCGGGCAGATCCTGGATGCCTGCGCGCGGTTCGACCCAGCGAGCGGGCAGTGGGCCGGCCGGGTGCGCGACCGGCTGCTGTTCGCCCTTCTCGCGGAGACGGGCCTGCGGCTGGGCGAGGCGTTGGGCCTGCGTCACCGGGACTGGCACACCGGCCGCGGCGACACCCCGTTCGTCGAGGTCGTGCCGCGGATCAACCCACACGGGGTGCGGGTGAAGGGCTGGCGCTACCGACGGCTGTTCGTCTCTGACGCTCTCGACCGGCTCTACGGCGAGTATCTGTGGCAGTTGTGTGACGCGGGCGCCGATCTGGCGGTGGCCGACCTCGACGAGGCGCAGGTGTTCGTGAACCTCGCGGGCGGGGCGCGGTTCGCGCCGTGGCGGCCGGAGACGGTCTACGACCTGGTTGGCCGGCTGCGCCGGGACCTGGCCGGGACGGTGCCGGCGGCCTGGACGCCGCACTGGCTGCGCCACTCGCATGCCACCGCCCTGCTGCTGACCGGGGTGCCCGACCACGTCGTCTCCCGCCGGCTCGGCCACGGCGACGTGCAGACGACGATGGCGATCTACGCCCATGTCACCGAGGAGGCCGATGCTCGGGCGGTGGCGAACTGGCGGGCGTTCACCGCCGGTTGGCGCCCCGCGGCGGCGGTGGGCGGACAGATCGGGCCGTGCTCGTGAACATCACGGTCGAGGAGCTCATGGACAACCTGGCCGCGGCGGGCTGCGGTTACGATCCCGCGGTCCTGGAGCGGCTATGGGCGGCGGTGCCCGACGACCTGCGGCTTCCGCGGCTGTCGGCGATGACCGTGCCGGAGCGTTACCGCGACGCCTGGACGGGGGGGCAGCCGCGCGAGCGCGGCGATCCTCCTCGAGCAGCTGCCCGAACCGATGCGCCGCGAGCTGACCTGGTGCTGCCTACGGGTGATCGAACTGGGCGGGAAGGTTCCGCTGCCGGCAGTGGCGATGCTGGCCCGCCGGCTCGCCGACGTCGTCGCCGACCTCGGCGATCGCGGACCGATCTCGCTGATGGGCCTGTCGGCACGCGACTGGTGCCAGCAGTTCTCCCTGGCGGTCCACCGACGCAAAGGCAGTCTGCCGACCGCGCACTCGACCCAGACCCTGCGGGAGACCCTGGTGCGTTTCCTGCGGCTGCTCACGCTCGCCTACGACGCCAGGCCCTGGTGGCAGCGGGAGTCCTGGAACCCGGTCGAGGATCCCCGCGTCCCGCTGCGCGCACACGAGCCCCAGGGCCGCGAGTCGATCCACTTCCACCGGGTCAGCGCACCCTGGCTGCGGCGCGGGCTGCAGTGGCACTGCAAGGTCAGCCTCGAGACTGGTGGGCTGCGCTGGTCGACCGTCGGCCAGCGGGTGTTCGCCCTGACCGTGTTCGACGCGTTCCTCGCCAGCCGCGGAGGACACCCGGCGCAGCTGGCGGACACCCCAGAAGCGGTGCGGGCCCTCATGCTCGACTACCTCGGCCACGTCCGCGCCCTGAGGGCCAGTCGTGGGCCGACCGAGGGACAGCCGCTGTCCGAGAACCACATCAGGACCCTGCTGATCAGTGTCGAGCAGTTCTACACCTTCATGCACGACCACAAACGCGAGGCCGCGGCAGCGCTGGGCGACCCCGGCTGGCTGCGCCTCGGTCCGGAGCATGCCACGTTCTACCGGCGCGGCGAGATCCCGCGCCCCGCCGCCGGCCGCGCCACCGGCCAGGACGTCATCTCCGACGCCGCGTTCACACGGATCATGGCGGGAATCGGGATGCTCGGCGAGCCGGTGTCCTCCGGCGGGTTCGGCGACGAGCAGGCCATGCGGATCATGATGCTGCAGGCGCGTCTCGGCCGGCGGATCAGCGAGCTGCTCCTGCTTGACCACGACCCGCTGTCCGCGCTGGCCACGCAGGCGCCGTCCGCCGAGGATCCGGACGCGTCCGCCGCCCGGCTCCGCTACCAACAGACCAAGATCGAAGGTGCGCCGGACACCGTTCTCGTCGACCACGAGATCGTGGCCATCATCCGCGCGCAGCAGCAATGGGCGGCCACATGGTTTGCCAACCATGGTGCGCCGGGACGCGCACCGCGCTACCTGTTCCTGGGCGAGAAGATGAACCGCAACGGCAACCGGCCCTACGTGTCGAGCACCCTGCACCGGATGCTCACCGAACTGGCCCACCGCCTGGACATCCGCGACGATGCCGGTCATCTCGTCGACTTCCAGCGCACACACCGCTTCCGGCACACCCGGGCGACCAGCCTGCTGAACGCCGGCGTCCCGCTGCACGTCGTCCAGCGCTACCTCGGCCACCTCTCTCCGACGATGACGATGCACTATGCCCAGACCCTCGCCGAGACACACGAGGCCGAGTTCCTGCGCTACCGGAAGATCACCGCCGATGCGCGGGACGTCGCCGCCCCGACCGCGGAGCTCTACGACCTGCTCCACCTCGACCGCCGGACCGACCGGATCCTGCCCAACGGCTACTGCCTGCTGCCGCCACGGCAGTCCTGCGAGAAGGGCAACGCGTGCCTGACATGTGACAAGTTCGCCACCGACGCGACGTTCCTTCCCGAACTGCGCACCCAGCAGGCCCGCACCCTGGCCCTGATCGACGAGCGGCAGGCCGCGTTCACCGCCCGCACCGGCGCCCCGATGAACGACGAGAACATCTGGCTGGCCGGACGCCGCCGCGAGGTCGCGGCCCTCGACGCGGTCATCACCGCGCTCGACGCCGACCCGGCCGCCCCGGGCACACCAGTGCGCGGCGCCGGGGTCGTCGCCCGCACCGACGCCGCGGCCCGCCGCGCCGAGCAGACCAGGCCCGCCGATGGCCGGTAACGTCGAGAACCTGCGCAGGGCCACCGCCGCCCGCACCGCCGGCGCCGCTGCCCGCGCCGAGACGACGTTGGAAACGATGCGCACCGCCGGCGAACCGATCACCTTCCGCGCCCTGGCCGCCCGCGCCGGAGTCTCCCTGGACTTCCTCTACCGCCAGCAGGCGATCCGCGGCCGCGTCGAACAGCTGCGCGCCACCCAGACCACCACCCCGCCCCGCCTGGCGCCTGCCCGGGACGGCGCCCACCCGGCCGCCACCAGCACCGTGGTGCGCGCGCTGACCACCCAGATCGCCGACCTCAAAGCCCGCCACCGCGCCGAGGTCTTCGAACTACGTGAAGCCCTCGCCGCCGCCCACGGCGAGAACCTGCTGCTACGCCGCCGCCTCGGCCCCCAGCACCCTGCCACCGACACCGACCCGCGCTGACGAGACCACCGGCAATCGTCTGTCACGGACGCGTCCGCGACGGCCACGACCTGCGGAAACGCCAAACTCGATCTTGAAAACTATAGATAACAGGGGTTTACTGGAAGCCGGTTTTCCACATGCTGGAAGACCAGTTCGAGTGCTGGCTTCTCAACGCGGCCCATGTGCGTAACGTACCGGGCCGGAAAACGGATGTGGCGGACGCCGT
>NZ_CEVIVC010000232.1:2234-5001 GCF_982290645.1 Protofrankia sp. CiP1_Cm_nod4 | reverse complement strand
CCCCCGACCCCCGGCACCGGGCACCGGCACCGGGCACCGGGCGCCGGGCGCCGGGCGAGGCGGAACGGGTCGCGCCCACCATGCCGGACGCTTCTCCCCCACCGGACCTCTCGGCACCGGGTGGGCGGCTGGCCGCCCGGTGGCCACGGGCCCGTCCGGCGGCGGGTGCCGACGGCGCGGCCCGCCGCCGTGACAGTGGCAGCGGCGGCGGCAGCGGCGGACCGCCGCCGGCCCGTACCCGGTCGTCCCGTCCGCGGCGGGACGTGTGGCATTGTTCCGCCGCCGATGGTCCCGGAGTTCCCCGCAATGGTCCCGGCAGTGGTCCTGGCATTTTCCGCGATGGCCCCCGGGCGATGGCGACGACCGGGCGTGACCTGGCCGACAGGCACGGAATTCGTGACGGCCGGTCGCCGGTCACCGTGACGACGGCCCTTTCGGAGTGGGACAGCACATACCGCCGGCGCCGACGGTGACCGCGATACAGCAAATACCGTTGTCCACACAGCGGATATCGTTGCCCGTGGCACTGCCGGCCCGGCCCGCCATCCGTCCCGGGCCGGTTCCTGTGACATACACGTACCGCGCCGGGAATAGTCCCCGCCCGGCCCGGCGCATGGCCTAACGTGAACGAGACGCGGCTACCATTTCGTTTTCGGGAGTTCGCGTTGCTGCAGGTTCTATCGGATGAATGCGTTGGGAGGTAAGTGTTACCCGTGCAAAACGACAAG
Source organism: Protofrankia sp. CiP1_Cm_nod4 (assembly GCF_982290645.1). Taxonomy (NCBI): domain Bacteria; kingdom Bacillati; phylum Actinomycetota; class Actinomycetes; order Frankiales; family Frankiaceae; genus Protofrankia; species Protofrankia sp. CiP1_Cm_nod4. The sequence continues at coordinate 4,273 of NZ_CEVIVC010000232.1, read as the reverse complement.
AATTCGATAGTCCGGAGGGTCCTCGCCGGCGCGACCGTGGCGCTCGGTGCCGCGGCCTTCATCGGTCTGGGCACCTCTGTCGCAACCGCAAGCAGCGTAGACGCCGGTGCCACCACCGTCGTGGGGGCTGACGCGGGTGTCGGTGTCGGCCCGATCGTCGGCCCGGTTGGTCCGGTCGGCCCGGTCGGCCCCATTGGCCCTGTCGGCCCGGTTGGTCCGGTCGGCCCCGTGGGTCCGGTCGGCCCCGTCGGTCCTGTCGGCCCCGTTGGCGTCGGCCCGATCGTCGGCCCGGTTGGCCCGATCGTCGGCCCGATCGTCGGTCCGATCATCTGATCGGCACCACCTGACCGGCACCAACACGGTGTGACGGCACGACTCCGAAAACAACTCACCGACAACAAGTGGTGAGCGGACGTTGAGCCAGCAACGTCGCAACACAGCTCGACCCGCGCCGGCGGGACCGGTACCGATGACGAATCCCGCCGGTACGCCTTCTCCCGGGCGCCGTCAGACCCGCCCCGGTCACGGGCACCACCCGCGGCCGGGGCGGGCCGGGCAGCCGGCGCCAGCAGGACCCACAAAAGCCCGGCGCGTCCCAGGAAATCTCACAGGAAATCTCAGAAGAAGCGGCGCAGCAGCTTCTTCTTCCATTCCGTGTACGGCGGGTAGAGCAGCGGCGGGTCAGGCCGGGCCGGTTTCGTGACGACCGCCCGGCGGTGGCTGAACGCCTCGAATCCCCACCGGCCGTGGTAGGCGCCGATCCCGCTGGCGCCGACTCCCCCGAAAGGCAGCTGCGGGACGAGGACCTGCACCGCCAGATGGTTGACGACGACACCACCGGAGCTCGTCCCGCGCAGCACCTGCCGCACCACCGTCCTCGAACTGGTGAAAAGATACAGGGCGAGCGGCTTCGGCCGGGCGTTGACAAAGGCGACCGCCTCGTCGAGGGAACCGACCGTCAGGACGGGCAGAACCGGCCCGAATATCTCCTGGGTCATCAGCTCCGAGGCCGGGTCCGGATCGAGCACGACCGTCGCCTCGACGGTGATCGTGCCGGGATCGCTGCCGCCGCCGGCCACGACCTGCCCGTGGTGCCCCTCGAGCGCGCGGCGCAGCCGGTCGAACTGCCGTGGGTTCACGATCCGCTGTACGGGCTCGTCCCGCTGGAACCGCTCCAGCGTGGCCCGGATCTTCGCGACGAACTCGTCCCGGACCGAGCTGTCGACGAGAACGTAGTCGGGGGCGACACAGGTCTGGCCGGCGTTGAGCAGCTTCACCGAGGCGATCCGCTGGGCGGCGACGTCCAGGTCGGCGTCCGGCATGACGATGACCGGGCTCTTGCCGCCCAGCTCCAGGGTCACCGGGGTGAGGTGCCGCGCCGCGGCCTCCATCACCTGCTTACCGGTCTCTGTTCCGCCGGTGAAGAAGACGTGGTCGAGCCCCTGCGCCACCAGCTGCCGGGTGACGGTGGCATCCCCCTCGCGCACGGCGGCCGCGTCCGCGTCCAGATACTCCGGCAGCAGGCGGGCGAGCAGCGCGGAGGTCGCCGGCGCGTGCTCGGACGGCTTGACCACGACAACGTTGCCCGCGGCGAGCGCCCCGACGAGCGGGGACAGCGTCAGGTAGACCGGGTAGTTCCACGGGCCGACGACGAGCACCACGCCCAGTGGTTCGTACTGGTAGAAGCCCCTGCCCGGCAGCATGTTCACCGGCAGTGACGTCCGCCGTGGGCGCACCCATCCCCGCAGGTGCCTGCGGGCGTACGCGGCTTCGGCGCGGGTGCTGGCGATGTCCCCGAACCAGGCGTTGTGGGCGCCCCGGCCGAGGTCGGCGCCGAGGGCGGCGACGATGTCGTCCTCCCGCTGCGTGAGCAGGCGTTCGATCGCGCCGAGCTGCCGCAGCCGCCACCCGAGGTCGCGGGTGCGGCCCGTCGCGAACGTCCGGCGCAGCCGCTCGACCGTCGCGGCGGCATCGGGCTGGGCCTGCGCAACCGGTACCGACGTGACCACGGCCATCCCCTCCCTGCCTTTCCCGCCTGC
>NZ_CEVIVC010000232.1:0-1544 GCF_982290645.1 Protofrankia sp. CiP1_Cm_nod4 | reverse complement strand
CGGCATCCGAACGCGGCGCACCCAGTCGCACCGCACCCAGCCACGCGGCATCCGGCCGTACCGCCGGCCGGACAGTTTGACCGGGTCGTTCCGGGGGGCCGACGAGGACGAACATGAGTGACAGCGCGGACGCGATCAGTCGTATTCAGCGGATCCAGGATCTCCTCAACGGCTCGCCGAACCGGGAAGTCGTCCTTGACGGGCTGTCCGCGGCCACCGGGCGGATCGCGTTACCCCGAGCGCGGCCGGACATTCCGGTCGGCCTCGGCCAGATCCTTGCGGCCCGCAAGTCCCGCTATCGGTTTCACTCCGACCCACCCGACGCGCGGGAACTGTCGTCGCTGTTGCGGTGGGCGTTCGGGCCGCAGCGGACGGTCCGGCTGCCCACCGGCACCGAGCACCGGATGCGCATGGCCCCGTCCGCGGGCGGGCTGCCGTCACTGGCGGTGTACATCCGTCGACCGGCATAGCCGGCCGCTGTCCCCCACCGGCCGGCGGCCTTGACACACGCCGAGGCCAGTCGAATAGAGCACAATAAGCACCCGCATTCCTCGCACCTGGGTCTTCACCAGGGCTCGCCGCCCCCGACTGGGATGATCATACCAAGCCCGCTGGAGACCTGCGACACACTGGATCGCGTTGATCACAACGTCGGCGTCAAGACCGTGTCGAACGCTCAGCTTCTCCCGCACGGCCGGGCTGACGCGGACCACCGCCACCCAGATCGACGTCATACCGGGAGTGTCCTCAAACAGGGCCAGAGCCCCACATCTGGATCCGCCCCGCCTGGAGCTACACCGCCGACAGCGCCTTCCTGCTCGTGTTGACCAGCTCCCCGAGCTCCTGAACGGTGCCGTCAGGTCGGGCCGTAGAAGGGGCCGGATTGCTGGGGCGGGAGTGGGGCGAGTGCCGGGTCGTCGAGGTCGAGGTCCCGCCGGTTCACGGCGCGGCAGCATTCCGGTAGCCGGCGTCCAGGTAGTGCTCGGCGGGGGTGAGACCACGGTCGGCAAGGGTGCGCTGGACAGGCAGGGTGACCTGCACGTCGGGGACGCCCGCCTGGGTGGTGAGAACGTCCGTGATCAGCCGTAACGGCAACGCGGCTCGTCGACGAACACCTCGGCCAGCCGGTCGCGCAGCCGCATCGCCAACGTCCCCCGCGGGAACGCCGCCCGCGCGGCCGCCACGGTCTGTGTCGGGATCTCCGGCAGCCCTCTGGGCTGCAACGACATGCGCTCCACCTCCCGCGGCCCACGACACGACAGGACCACAGAGGCGATCATGCCGCAAACGCGGCCCACCCGAATTAAGCAGCAGAGTCCCTGGCCGGGGCCACGTACCGCTTCCTCGGCCAGCCCGGATGCACAGCCAGACGTCGCCCGCGGCGGCGCCCGCCGTAGAGTGATCGCATGATGACAGGCCGGCTTGCGGCGGTGACGGTCGAGGGGTACACCTCGATCCGCTCGACGCGGGTCCGGCTGGGCGGGCTGAACGTCCTGATCGGCCCGAACGGGGCGGGCAAGAGCAACTTCATCTCCGCGCTGGAA
>NZ_CEVIVC010000231.1:0-4327 GCF_982290645.1 Protofrankia sp. CiP1_Cm_nod4 | reverse complement strand
GGTCGCAGGGCGTTACAACGGGGGGGCCGATAATTCGTTAGCGGCGGCGGCATCCGGCACCTGACCCCGGCCGAACCGGCATGATCACAATCTGTCACGGTCATGTTTTCGCGCGCCAGGCGACAGCCGGGGCACCCGGGAAGGCGGAACGGGAGCCCGGAAGCACGACAGGCGGCCCGGGGACGTCCAAGGGGGAACCCGGGGAGCACGCGGGAGGCCCGGGCCGCGTCGGCGGCCCCACGGACATGACGGGGAGTGAGAGGTATCAACACGGCCGGGATGTTGACACAACCGGGCCATCGACATGATCCCGACAGCGCCAGAGACTGGGGCTGTCACGCGGACATCGCGAACATCTGGAGTCGCGCATGGGCGTCGATCGGCGCAGGCTCGGGCTGGTTGCCGGGCTCGTCGCGGCGGGACATCTGGTGAGCACCTTCCCCGGGCGCGTCCGGGGCGCGCAGGATCTGACCGGCCTCACCACCGCCATGCGGGCGCTGGTCGACGGTTACGGGTCCACCGCCCCGGCACAGACGGCCCTGCAGGCGTGGAACCTCGACCGCCACATCGCCGTGTCCCAGGCGGGGGCGATCCGTACCAGGCATGACTGGCAGGCCCTGCACTCCCGCACCCTCGTGTTGGAGGGCAACGCGCTCATCGACGCCGGTGACGTCTGCTCCGGGCTGCGCGCGCTGGCCCAGGCCGAGTCGGTCGCCGCGAGCATCGGGGACTGGCCGACGATCGCGCACGCCCACGCCGTGCGGGCGATGGCCGCGCGGGGGCTGCAGCGCTGGCGGAGCGCGCTGGCGCTCGCCGTGGAGGGGCAGCGGTACGCGGGCAGCACCCCCGCCGCCGTGATGCTGGCGGTCGCCGAGGCGGGCGCGCGGGCGCGTCTCGGCGACACCCTCGGTACCGTCGCCACGATCGGCCGGGCGCAGGAGCTGATGAGCCGGCTGCCCACCGAGAAATACGGCGCCCCCGCCTACTCCCTCGACAGCTACCATCCGGCGCTGTTCGTGACGATGGCCGCCAGCGCCCTCGTCCTGGCCGGGCAGATCTACGCGGCCGCGCCGTTCCTGGCCGAGGCCCGCGAGCGGGTCGGTGGCGTGGACGGCGCCGGAGGCCGCGACCAGGGCGTCGGCTGCCTGGCCCCGCTGGTGCACGTCATCTGCGCGGACGCGGCGCTGCGCCGGGAGCGGCCGGACGTCGAGGAGGCCGAGCACCATGTCACCGGCGCGGTGGTCGCCTCGTCCGCCCGGCCGGCGGCCTGGATGGGCAGCGAGGTGTCCCAGCTCGCCGAGGGCGCCGCCCAGCACGGCGCCGACTGGTCCGACCTGGTCGCGTTGACCTCGGCCTGGGGCGGCTCCTCGGAAGAGGCCCCGGCCTGACGGGATCTGTCGGATATCCGTTGGGGTATGGGCGCCCGACGGTGCCCGGTGGCACATCGGGTAATAAAGACGCTGTGCGGATCCCAGAGCTCGACGCCGACGCGATGGCTGCCGCCCGGCAGCGGCAGGCAGTGCTGACCAAGCCCCCGGGTGCCCTCGGGCGCCTGGAGGAGATCTCGGTCTGGCTCGCCGGCGTGCAGGGGGCCTGCCCGCCCAGGCCCTTCCGGCGCATCCGGGCCGTGATCATCGCCGGTGATCACGGCATCGCGCGGACGGGTGTCTCGGCCTTCCCGTCGGAGGTCACCGCGCAGATGGTGGCGAACTTCGCCGCCGGCGGCGCCGCGGTGAACGTGCTGGCCCGCACGGTCGGCGCGTCCGTACGGGTCGTGGACGTCAGCGTGGACGCCGACGAGGCCGTGCCGCCCGCGGCCGGCGGCGTGGCCACGGCCGACGTCACCAGCCGTTACCGGGTCCGGCGCGGCAGCGGGCGCATCGACGTCGAGGACGCCCTCACCGCCGAGGAGGCCGCCCGCGCGTTCGACCTCGGCCGGACGATCGTCGACGAGGAGGTCGACGCCGGCACCGACCTGCTGGTCCCCGGCGAGATGGGAATCGGGAACACCACCCCGTCCGCGGCGATCGTCGCCAGCCTGCTCGACCGGGAACCGATCGAGACCGTCGGGCGCGGCACCGGCATCGACGACACCCGGTGGATGCTCAAGACCGCGGCGATCCGGGACGCGATGCGCCGCGGCCGGCCGTACGCCGCCGATCCGCTCGCCCTGCTGCGGGTGATCGGCGGCGCCGACCTCGCCGCGCTGACCGGCCTGCTGGTCCAGGCCGCCGTCCGCCGCACCCCGGTGGTGCTCGACGGGGTCGTGGTCTGCGCCGCGGCGCTGGCCGCCGAGGCGTACGCGCCCGGGTCGAAGGCCTGGTGGGTCGCGGGCACCCGGTCGACCGAGCCGGCGCAGAAGTTCACCCTGACGTCGCTGGGCATCGAGCCTCTGCTGGACCTCGGCCTGCGCCTCGGCGAGGGCACCGGCGCGCTGCTCGCCGTCCACCTGCTGGTGGCCGCCCAGGCGACACTCGCCGAGATGGCCACGTTCGACCAGGCCGGCGTCAGCGACCAGGCCGGCTCAGCCCCGGCCGGCCCGGCCGCCGGCGGCACCGCTTCCGCTGGCGCCGTTGCCAGCGACGCCGCTTCCGCTGGCGCTGCCCCCAGCGGGCCGGTCGCCAACGGCACCGCCGCCGTCCCGAGCGACACGCCCGGGACGGCGGGCGCCTGACGCGGGCGGCCGATGCTCGCCACGCGGACGGTCTTCTCCCTGCTCTCGCTGCTGCCCGTCCGAGGACGGGTCGTGCTCGACCGGCGCACGATGGGCCGGGCCATGACGCTCGCCCCGCTGGTCGGCCTCGTGCTGGGGGCCATCGCCGCCGCCGTCGTGGTCGGCTTCCGGCTCTTCACGAAGCTGCCCGCGGCGCCGCCGGGGACCCCGGCCCAGCCCCTGCTCCCGGCCGCCATCGGGATCGCCACGCTGGCGCTGCTCACCCGCGGCCTGCACCTGGACGGGCTCGCCGACGTCGCCGACGGCATCGGCGCCGGCCGGGAGCGGGCGCTGGCGGCCATGCGGGACTCGCGGCTGGGCGCGTTCGGCGCGCTGGCGCTGATCTTCGCCGTGCTGGTCCAGGTCGCGGCGCTGTCACTGGCGATCAACGAGCACCGGGGCAGCCTGTCGATCCTGGTCGCGTCGATGACCGGACGGCTGGCGGCCACCCTGGCCTGCACCGCCGGCATCCCCGCGGCGCACCCGAACGGGCTCGGCGCCCTCGTCGCCGGTTCCGTGCGGCCGCGGCAGGCCGTCTGCTCCGTGCTCGCCGTCGTCGTCGCCGCCGCCGCCGCGGGGCTGCTCGACGTCGACGGCGGCGGCCCCGGCCGGGCCGCGCGCGCGGTGGCCGCGGTGGCCGTGGGCACCGCCGTGGGCTGGCTGCTGCGGCGCTACCTCGTCGGCTACCTCGGCGGCATCACCGGGGACGTGCTCGGCGCCCTCGTCGAGATCACGGCGACGGTCACCCTGGTGTTCATGACCCTGGACGCCCCCTACGGCCTGAAACACCGCCTCGGCATCGTCTAGAAAGCGCCGCTCAGGGAGCACGAATCCCATCCACGACCATCCGCACAGGCCATGATCCAGATAATTTTGTCGTTGTGTACGCTTTTTGGCCGCAAAAGCGTACACAACGACAAAATCGTGCCGATCTTCTCCGGTGGCCGGGACGCGCGGCCACCGCACCGCGCCCCGGGAGCGCTGCGGCCCCTACTTCGGGGAGGCGTCGACGAAGGGTGGGCGTACCACCGTCATCGCCGACGGCCGGCCCCGCACGTCCACCCGGACGGTGTCTCCCTCGGCGACGCCGCGGTCGAGCAGGGCGAGGGCGATACCGGTCCGCAACGTCGGCGAGAACGTCCCACTGGTGACCTCGCCCACCCGCTCGCCGGCCAGGTCGTACACGGCCATGTGCGGCCGTGGGATGCCCCGGTCGGTCGAGCGCAGCCCCCACAGCAGCCGCACCGGGCCCGCGCTCCGCTCCGCCAGCAGCGCGTCCCGGCCCCAGAACCGTGGCTTGTCCCAGCCCACCGCCCAGCCGGCCCGCGCCTGCACCGGGGTGATCGAGGGCGAGAGGTCCTGGCCGTGCAGCGGGTAGCCCATCTCGGTCCGCAGGGTGTCGCGGGCGCCGAGGCCACAGGGCCGCACCCCCAGGGACGCCCCGGCCGCCAGCAGCGCGTCCCACACCGCCGGGGCGTCCGCCCACGGCGTCACCAGCTCGAACCCACGCTCGCCGGTGTAACCCGAGCGGCACACGACGATCTCCCGCCGGGAGCCGTCCCCGCCGGCGCCACGCCCGCCGTCCCCGGCACCGCCGGCACCGCCGCCCCCGAT
>NZ_CEVIVC010000230.1:2494-5090 GCF_982290645.1 Protofrankia sp. CiP1_Cm_nod4 | reverse complement strand
GATATGGGGTGGCCGTGGGGTGGGTGGAGTGGATCTTTGGGTGGACGGTGCTGATCACATGGGTGGCGGTGGGGGCACGTGGGTCGTGTGGGTTATGTGAGCTTCCTGACCGACTACGGGCTCGGCGACGGGTTCGTGGCGGCCTGTCACGGGGTGCTGCTACGGCACGCGCCCGGCGTGCGGATCATCGACATCAGCCATCTGGTGCCCGCCGGTGACGTACGGCGGGGGTCGGTCGTGCTCGCCCAGACGGTCGGTCACCTGCCGCCCGCGGTACATCTCGCGGTCGTCGACCCGGGGGTCGGCACCTCCCGGCGGGCGCTGGTCGTCTCCGCCCCGCGGGGCGTGCTCGTCGGCCCGGACAACGGGCTGCTGCCGCCCGCGGCCGACGTGCTCGGGGGAGTGCGCGCCGCGGTGGCGCTGGCCGTCCCGCACGGGGTGCCGGCGACCTTCCACGGGCGGGACGTGTTCGCCCCCGCCGCCGCCGCGGTCGCGGCCGGCCGGGATCCGGCGACGCTCGGGGAACAGATTGATCCGCATGGGCTGCTGCGGCTGGCACCACCGGTCTCCCGCCTGGTACATGCCCGCCCGGCCGACCCGGGCCCGGCCGACCCGGGCCCGGCCGGTGCCTGTCCGGCGGCCCCGGGTCCGGCTGATGCCTGTCCGGCTGATGCTCGTTCGTGCGGCGCCAGCCTGGTTGATGGCCGTCCAGCCTGGGTCGGCCCCGCCGCTGGGGAGGTGCGCACCGGAGAGCCGGGCGTGACCGGCGGGGCAGCGCCGGTGGGGGTCGAGGTGGAGGCCGAGGTGGTCACCGTCGACACCTACGGCAACGTGCAGGTGGCCGCGGACGCGGCCCTGCTGGCCTCGGCCGGGATGCGGCCCGGCCATCTGCTCCGCGTCGTCGTGGGCACCGTGGTGACCACGGCCGTGTTCGGGATCACGTTCGCCTCGGTGGCTCCCGGCGAGCTTGTCGTCTACGTCGACTCCGCGGGCCTGGTGGCGCTCGCGGTCAACCGGGGCAGCGCCGCACAGCGCCTGGCGGCCGCGGCCGGGGATCCCCTCCGGCTGTCAGCGGCGCGCCCGGCCCCCTCGTGACCACGAGTCCGAGCCCACCAGCCGGGATGACGCGCAGCCGGCCGGCCGCCGTCGTCGTCGGGGAACGTCTACCAGGCTGACTCCGCCGCGGGCACGTCGTCCCGCAGGACAGTCCCCTCGATTTTTCCATATGGCCGGTCGGCCACCTGGAAGACGACGTCGGGATTGTCCAGCCCGAAGGGCGTCAGGTCGACCGGGAAATGGTGCCTGTTCGGCATGGACAGCCGGATTTCGGCCACTTCGGCATGGGCGGCGAGGACCTCTCGTCCCATGGCGTACAGGGTCTGTTGCAGCGCGCTGCTGGGGACCTGGGCAAACGTCTCGAGCAATGTCGCCCGGATGCTCGGGAACAACGTGCCGAAATCGACGGCGGCGCTCGTGCAGCGCCAGCGGGCGGTGATTTCGGTCGCCAGGACGCGGTCGTCCGTTCCGGCCAGTGTAGTGTAGTTGTCCCGGATGAATCCCCGGAATGCCGAACCGGTCGACTTCAGTACGACCAGGCCGGCTGTCCCGGAAACGACATGCGCGGTGTCCCGGTCGACGGTGACCGTCGCCGTCCGGTATTCGCCGCCGGTGCGGAGGAACGCGTGGTCGTGCCCGTGGCCGTCCACCTCGATCCGTTGCCAGCCGTATTCTGCGATCTCCAGCCGCGCGCCGGTGACCCACGGGGTGGCGGTGGTGAAGTGCCGGGCGAGCCGCAGGCCGAACTGTTCGATCTCACCGACACCGCCTGTGCGGGCGAACGCGTGGACGGTGTTCTTCTGGGTGTCGGTGGCCAGGATGTGACTGTTGTCACCGTCGACGTGCGCGCTGGTGAAGTCGCCCCACAGCGCCGACGTGACGCTGATGTCCCGGATCCGGTGCACCGGTGTCGAGCGCTCGATGTGGACGAGCCTGATCTCCGCTTTTCCGTACCTGTTGGGGCCGAGAACGACTGCCATCGCGCCTCCGTGGTCGGGGGCCGGACCCTTGTGTCGGTCCGGGGTCTTTACCGCGTCGAACTATTGTGTGTCGAACTGTTGCGTGTCGCGCTGTTGTGCTTAGGACTGTCGCGTGTAGGGCTGTTCCGTGTCGGGCTGTTGCGGGCTGGTCCGTCGGCCGGCCCGGCCGGCCCGGCCGGCGCGCCCGCTCGGGGCGACGTTACCCGCCGCCTCCGGGTCACTGGTTGTGACTTCCCGGCGCGGACGAGGCGCCTCGCGTCTCGTCCGGCCAAATCGGTCGCCGAGCGGACGCAACCTCTGAAAGCACTCAGGCGTCGGACGGGACGATGAGGGAGGGGATATGAAGCACTCGCGGAGAAGGTTACTCTCCGCATTCGCGCGTTGTACAAATGGTTATCGTCGTCCGTTTGACACCGGCCATTTCAATGATCAATGCGTCACTGGCCCGGCCGCTGGGTACGGTCCGGCTGTGAATGAGTGGGAGGCACTCAGGACGGGCCGGTCAATGAGGCAGGTTCGTATCCCGGCCCGCCGTATCCCGGTCTGTCGTTCCGCGGCGG
>NZ_CEVIVC010000230.1:0-1815 GCF_982290645.1 Protofrankia sp. CiP1_Cm_nod4 | reverse complement strand
TGGCGCAGGAGGAGCACGCCCGCACGGCATATCCTCCTCACAACGGTCGCTCATATCGACCGTCGGCGCGGCGCTGCTCGTCTGTATCGCCCTGACCTCGTGCTCACCGCGGACGGACGGGACGGGTTCGGCGTCCGCCCCCGGTGGCCTGGCCGCGCCGACCGCGGCGGCACCGCAGATCACCATCACGCCCGCGGACCGCTCCCAGGGCGTGGCGCTCACCAGCACCGTGGTGGTGCGCGGTAACGCTCCGCTACAGTCGGTGAAGGTGCTGCGGGGGGCGAGCAAGTCCCAGGACACCTCCGCCGGTGAGCTGGCCGGCCAGCTCTCCGCGGACGGCAGGACCTGGACGTCCACCGGCGGGCTCTTCGCGGACACGCAGTACCAGGTGTCGGCGACGACGGTCCCCGCGAACGGCGTGGCGGGCACCGCGACCACGGCGGCCACCTTCACCACGGTGAATCCGGCGAAACCCTTCAAGGTGTCGTGGGAACCGGCCGCCGGGCAGGCCGTCGGTATCGGCACACCCATCACACTGACCTTCAACGCGGCGGTCACCGACCGGGCGGCCGTTCAGAAGCGTCTGATGGTCACCACCGACCCGCCGGTCAACGGCGCCTGGAACTGGGCGTCGAACCAGGTCGTGCGTTGGCGCCCGCAGCAGTACTGGAAAGCGGGGACCAAGGTGCACGTCGAGGCGAATCTCGCCGGGCTGGACGCCGGCGGCAGCCGTTTCGGCGTGAAGGACCGGGCCATGGATTTCGTCATCGGCCCGGCGCAGATCAGTTATGTCGACGCCGCCACCCACACGATGAAGGTATATCGCAACGGCGTCCTGCAGAAGACCATGGCGGTCAGTCTCGGCAAGCCCTCGTCGCCGACCATGGACGGCCCGCACAACGTCCTCGGCACCGCCCAGACGGTGATTATGGACTCCGCGACGGTCGGTATTCCCAAGGGCGATCCGGACTACTACTACGAAACCGTCCAGTGGAACGTGCAGTTCACCAGCGGCGGTGAGTACGTCCACTCGGCGCCGTGGTCGGTCGGCGCGCAGGGGCAGGACAACGTCTCGCACGGCTGCGTGAACGCGTCGCCGGCGGACGCCGAATGGTTCTACCGGTTCAGCCGGCTGGGCGACATCGTCGATGTGCGCAACACCGGCCGGTCGCCGGACACCTCCCAGCTCGGCAACGAGTGGTCGATCTCCTGGAATCGGTGGGTCGCGGGCAGCGCCCTGCCGGTGACGGCCGCGACCACCGCGCCGCCGCCGGCGGACGCGGGCATCGTCGGCGCGGCGGCCAGCCCGCCACCGACGATCCGTTCCTGACAACCGCCGCCGGCCGCATCTGCTCGTCCGGCCGGCGGCGTGGGGCACCGGCCGGACGGTAGGTGCGGCCGGGAAGCGATGATCTCCCGGGATGGTTGGGCTAAAGGTTGTCCCGACCCGACCAGCCATCCGGGGAGATTCGCGCGAACAGCAGCCCGTCCGACCATCACGGCGGCCTCGTGACGCCGGGCTCAACCGGCCAGCCGGCTGGGCCGGCCCAGCCGACACCGCCGGCCCAGCCGACACCGCCGGCCCAGCCGACGTCCGGGCCGGGCTGGCTGCGCCGGCTGGGCGGGTGTGTCCTGCGCTACCGGCGCAACGCGGCCGTGGCCTGCGGCGCGGCGGTGCTGGCCACCGTGCTCGCCGCGATCACGCCACTGATCGAGCGTGGGGTGATCGACAACGTCGTGGTCGGCCACCGGCATCCGCTCGCGCCCTATGTGGCCGCGCTGCTCGCGGCCGGGAGTCTGCGTTTTGCCGCGAGC
>NZ_CEVIVC010000229.1:0-4463 GCF_982290645.1 Protofrankia sp. CiP1_Cm_nod4 | reverse complement strand
CCGAAACAATCGCAACATCCGCAATCCCTGCACACGGGCCGGTGTCGGCGGCGAGCTGCACCAACTGCTACCACTACCGGACAAGGTCAAGGTGGACGCGCTGCTGGAAACCCCTGACGGCCGTGTCGTCGGGATCGAGGTCAAAGCCGGCGCCACCGTCCGCACCGAGGACCTCGCCGGCCTGCGCCACCTCGCGAACCTGCTCGGCCCACGCTTCGTAGCCGGCTACGTCCTCTACACCGGCCAACAAACCCTGCCCTTCGGCGACCGCCTCTGCGCTCTCCCCTCGACGCCCTGTGGAACCTGACCCCCTGATGACCCACCTGGCCCCGCGAGTCCGGTGAGGTCGTTCTCGCGGACCGGACGGGAACGGGCCGATGAACGACGCACGTTCCGCTTCCTCAGCCAGGCGTTCCCGAATCCTCCAACATCCGGATGCTGCTGGCAGCCGGCATGATCGGCGCTGGAGGTCCCGACGGTTCTCCTGCCTCCGCCTGCTGGCTCACTTCTTCTCGGGATCCGATCCCCGGAAGTATCGTTGCAGGTCGAAGTATGTTCCGAGGAGATCGGGCGGGACGGCCGGCGTCCCGTCCGGGTTGGACGGCATGCGTCCGGAACCCGGATCGACAAGGCCGACGAACAGGTCGATAACGCCGTTTGTCACCTTGTCGAGGATATTTGTCAGACTCGCCAGGTTGGGATCCCGCGCGGCGGGCGTGGTCAAGCCGGCGGTCAGCCTGCGCCCGTTCGCCGCCGAGGCGCGCAGGCTGAGCCCACGTAGCGGGCCGAGTTCCCGGCCGCCGCGTCGTACCCGGTCCGCCAGCTCCGTCGCCGTGATGAGCGTGAGCTGGCCGAGCGCCGAGTCGTCGAAGGCATCGGCCACGGCCCGCGCGAACCGTTCCGGGTCAGGGAGCCGGGTGGCGACCTCTGTGGCGACGAGAACGAACTCGTTGGGATTCGCCCGGAGCATCTCCGCGATCGCGGTGGCCAGCTCCGGGTGGCGGGGCAGAGCGCGACCGAGAACGGTGAGAGTGCTCGCTGCCTGGTCGGCGGAGCAGGCGGACCCCAGCGCACGGGCGAGAGACGGGTCAACCGCCAGCGCGACCGCCGCCAGATACTCGCCATACGCATCGGGCCGGATCGGGCTGAACGCCCATCGGCCCGGATAGAGCGTGCCGAGCGCGTTCTGGCACTGCCGGATCCCTTCGGCGTCGACGCCCAGTATGCCGGGCAGCGCGGCCGACAGGGCTTCCGCCTCCGCGAAGGAGCCGGGCCGCGTGAGTGTCGCCAGGGCGCAGATCTTGGCCGCCAGACCTGTCTGAAGGTCGCCGTCGTGACGGCCGAGCTCACGCCAGCAATGCTGATCGTGTTCCATCAGCGTGGCAAACGGGGCCCGGGAGCTGTGGATATCTCTGAGGGAGGCGTTCAGCGCCGCCGCGTGTACGTCCAGCACCGACTGAAGACGCATGAGATCAGCGGGTGGCGGCACGACGATCGGCCCGGCCTGTCGCAGCTCTGTCCGAAACGCCATGTATGCGGCATCAAAATGGACGCGCCGCGCGTCGGGCCCGGCCGGAAGAGGGGTTATCGACTGGGCCTGGGCCGCTCGGAAAAGGTCGGCGGTCCGCGTGTCGGCCAGCGACTGGAGATCCCGGAGCAGGTACTGGGCGGACCGTGTGAGCAGGAGCAGCCGCCGCGGCGAGGTGCCGGACGCGGCCCCCTCGGCGAGTATGGCAGCGATCAGGGCGGCCTGGTCGAGCCGCGGTTCGGCGCTGTCGACGACCACCATCACCGGGACATCGGCCTCGCGCAGGCACCGGAGCTGGGCCTGGCTCAACGAGGAGTTGACCAGGACCGTCAGCCAGCCCTGCTCGCTCAGCTCCTCGCAGACCCGCATGGCCAGCCGCGTCTTGCCCGATCCAGCCTCACCAGCCAGCAGCCGCGCGGAGAACAAGCCTGGCCCGGCCACCCAGAGATGCAGCGCGGCCCTGTCGCCGCTGAGCTCGACGAAGGGCGCGACGCGGTGTTCGGGCCTGAGCAGCACGCTCGGTGCGCAGATGGCGGTGGCACGGGGCTCGGGATAGGAGAAGAAGATGGCACCATGCCCACTGGCGCCTGGCACATCAGGCTCGGGAAACGACGGCCGGACGGGTACCGCCCTGCCGTCCTGAGGGTAGGGCGGCGCGCAGGTGGGCTTCGCCCGTCCGCCCGAGGCCGCCAGCCCCGCCGCCCACAGCAACTGAAAGCGGGCCTGGTCTTCCGGTTGGCCGAACAGGTCGAACGAGACGACCGGGCCCAGCAACCCGGGCGGCGCACAGTTCGCGACCCGGGCGACGAGAAGCCGGCGGCCACTGCCGGTCGGGTCACGGACCCAGGCAGCCTGCCATTCCGCCTTGCGGTGTTCCGAGCGGATGTAGGCGTCGGAAAGCACCACGATTGTTCGGTCGGACCGTTGAAGGCCGTCGTCGACGCTGGCAACCCAGTTGGAGCCGGGAACGGAGTCCCAGGCCCGGATCTGGACCTGGTACCCGGCATCTTCCAGCGCCCAGGCGATCCACTCTGCCCAGGCCCGGTCCGCCTGCGCGTACGACACGTAGAAGTCGTAGCTCTCGTAGCCGCTCGTGCCGTCCGCGCCGCCGCCTATGGTCACCTCGCCAGTGTGCCACCGGCACAGTCCGTGCTAGTCGGCGACATTATGCGACAAGGGTGTCGCACTGGCACTCGACTGACAGACGGGGCAGTTCGCAGTTGGGGCCGTGGCATGGCGCCACGGCCAGGAATCGACTGTGGCGCGGTTCGCGGTATCAGCGCGGCGCTCACCTCGTGGCGTCTGTCTCGACGATCGGATCTACTGAGCTGGCACCGGAGCGCCAGGCCGGAGACGGGGACTGATGGTCGACGCTACTGGCTGGCAGCCGAGGGTCTGCCGCTATCCAGGGGTGGCTCCAGAACCCGGTTCAGACGAACTTCAGATGCGGGCGAGCTGGGATTGCATCCGCCTCTGCCTCGGGCTTTGATGTCCGGCAGCGGACCGTGCCATCTACGTGTGGTAGACGTCGGCGCGGTGGTCGATACGTACGACGTGGACCATGCGTCTGCGGTCGTCGATGCGGTAGACCACGCGGTAGGCGCCGCGTCTGGCGGCGTGATAGCCGTGTAGCTCGCGGGCCAGTGGTTTGCCGACGCGTTGCGGGTTGTCGAGCAGCGCGCCGGTGACGAACTCGATCACCGCGGCTGCCACGGCGAGCGGCAGCCCGACCGGTGGGCCTTCGGTCAGCGTCCTGTGTGCGGCCGGGGCGAGCGAGAGCCGATAGGCGTCGTCGGTCACCGTTCCCGCTCGACCCGGACGGCGAACGCGCGACGTAGCTCGTCGGCACCGATGGCCTCACCGGCGGCGATGTCCGCCTCGGCCTGACGGATCCGCTCCACCGCGCCTGGCGTGGACAGCAGGTCGAGGGTTTCCTCCAACGCCTCCAGATCCGCGACAGCGAGCATGATCACCTCGGGTCGCCCGTTCCGGGTGATCACCACTCGTTCATGGGTGTCTCGGATCTCGTCCATCACGGCCGACAGCCGTGCCTTTGCATCCGCCAACGGGATCGTCGCCATGACCAGAATAATAGTCACGGGCTACCGAAGCCGCCGGGCAACATCACAGGCGTACTCGAAGAACCGATCACCGCCGTGGTTTGACGCCCGCGTCCGCTGGAGAGCCGGCAACCGCGTCAGGTCATCCGCGTCCCACAAGGTGGAACACCCGGCTGAGCCGCCGGTAGGGATCACGCCGGCCGGCTTCGAGTTCCACCTCGGCGATCCTGGTCAGCTCGTCCTCGTCGTCCTCGTCGTCCCCGTCGTCCCCGTCGTCGAGGGTCATCCAGTCGGTGAACAGCCACACGCCGTACCAGGCCAGCGGGCGAACTCCACGATCAGCGAACAGGCCGGAGAGTTCCTCGACGGTGTCGGCACGCGTGTCCAAACCCAGCACGCCGCACTCCCCCCGGGCGTGGAAGGCGGCCCGCGCGTCGTCCCACCGACGCTCCAGCGCGGGGCGGACGGCAAGGGTCGCCGCGTTGAGCGCCATCACCGAGACGATGCCGTCCACAACGGTGCACGCGCACAGGGCCTCGATCATCGGGGCCGGCTCGGACAGATACATCAACACGCCGTGACACAGCACAGCGGCAAATCGTCGGCCCCGCGTCAGGGCGGGCGCGTCCTCGCCGCTTCCTCGCACCAGCCGGACACGGTCACGAACGTCAGCCGGCTCGGCGGCCAGCCGCCGCTGCGCGGCAGCAAGCATCGCCTCGGACGAGTCGAGCAGGGCCCCAGCGCTGTGAGGATTTGTCGCCGTTCCTGCTCGAATCTGGCCGGCCAGGCCGGAGAGTAGTCGACAATCGTGATCGTGCGATGCTCGACGCCGCCGATAAGCTCTGCCATGGCCCTTATTCGCGTCGACCGATTAA
>NZ_CEVIVC010000228.1:2858-4858 GCF_982290645.1 Protofrankia sp. CiP1_Cm_nod4 | reverse complement strand
GGACGGCCGTGCACCCCGCCTTGATCAAAGATAGTGAGGGGACAAATGGCTGCCACAGCAGCCACTTGTCTACTCACTCTCTTTGATCAAGGCGGGGTGCACGGCCGTCTGGTGGGGGTTTGGGATGGGCTGGTGGTCAGCCGGCGGTGCCGGCCGGGCTCGGTCCGGCGCGGCGCACCGATACAGTCTTCAGACGTGGCCAGGGTCGTTGTGGACGTGATGCTGAAACCGGAGATCCTCGACCCGCAGGGGCAGGCGATACTCACCGCGCTGCCACGCCTGGGCGTGTCCGGCATCGCCGGGGTACGCCAGGGCAAGCGTTTCGAGCTGGAGGTGGACGGCGACGCCGACGCCGACGTCCTCGCCCGGATCGACCAGCTCGCCGCCTCCCTGCTCGCCAACCCGGTGATCGAGGACTACGTCGTACGGGTGGAGACGCCGCAGCCAGCGCGGACCGCCCCCACCGGAACCACCCCGGCCAGCGCCGAACCCACCGCCTGAGACGCGTCCGGGCGGCAGGCGCGTTCGAGGAGCCCTCGAGGACGACCACGCACTGGTCGCCGCCCCGTCAGACGGACCAGCAGCGCCACCGAGCGAAGCCGTGACGCGGAGAACGTGGGATGAGGGGACGAGAACCACGCCACCGCTCCGCTCGCGCACTCCTCCGCCTGCCCGACGAGAGCACGGTGACGGGGCGTGGGCGGGTCAGGCCGTGGGGTCGGCCGGGGAGAGGAACATGACTCGGCGTCCGCACGAGTCACAGACAGCTACCCGCGCATACGGTTCGTCGTCCCCGGGGACAAGGTGCGCCAACGGCACGATCCCGCCGCACCACGGGCAGGTGAGCCAGGGCCCGTCCGCTCCGCATCCTGATGATTCGACATCGAGCGATTCCACGGTAATCACGGTCCCACCACACGCGTGGCCGCCGCGGGCGAAAAAGCGCCCTCGTGACCACAGCCGGCCGGCCGAGGGACCAAAGACGGAATGGTCATGCCTCTCCCGCACCGCCGGCAGGCCCAAATCCCCGGGATCATGTCCCACGCAATGTTCACCGGCCGCCTGAGCGGCGATGGCCACCCGCACGATGGCCGCCCGCACGATGGCCGCCTGTCCGGTAGTCGTCTGTCCGGTAGGCAACGTCGCGGGATACCGGGCAGATGGCAGGATGGCCGCGTGGGCTCGGATCAGATACCTTCGGTCACAGTAGATCAACTTCCGGCGACGGTCACACCGGGCGTCGGGCCGCTGCTCCTCGACGTCCGGGAGGCGGAGGAGTGGGACGCGGGGCATGTCGCCGGCGCGGTCCACATCCCCATGGGTGAACTCCTCGAGCGTATAGACGAGGTGCCACGCGACCGGGACGTGGTGGTGGTCTGCCGCTCCGGGCAGCGTTCGGCCGCGGTCACGGCCTACCTGCACCGCGCCGGCTGGCAGGCCCGCAACCTGGACGGCGGGATGATCGCCTGGGATGCCGCGGGCCGTCCGATGGCGAACAACGCGCCGCATCCGCCAGCCGTGATCTGACGGTACCGGCCGGCTCCCCACGACCGTTCGCGGTCACCATCGGTCATGGTCCGGCCGGTGCCCGCATCCATCAGCGGACGCGTCCGCGGGACACCCGTCCACAACCGGTGCCATGACACCGCATGGACGCCGGACAGCGGGAAACTGGCGTTATGACCCTCGCCGTGCCCTCCGCGTCAGCGCCGTGCTCCCAGCCGCCGGCGGAGCACGACCGACACCGTGCGGACGGAGGCCTCCCGGAGCAAGGCCCCGCGGAGCGGAGCCCCACGGAGCAAGGCCATACAGAACCAGGCCATACAGAACCAAGGCATAGCGCGGACCAGGGAGCAGGGCGGCGCCGGGGGCGGGGCGGCACCTCGGGTGCCGGCGTCACGGCCCGCGCGAACGCGGCACACAGCGCCACGGTCGGCGGAGACGCGGTCCGAGACAACACGGTCCGCGGCACCGCACCCAGCAGCACGGCGGTCCGCGGC
>NZ_CEVIVC010000228.1:833-2828 GCF_982290645.1 Protofrankia sp. CiP1_Cm_nod4 | reverse complement strand
GTTCCCGCCGACGGCCGGGCGCGGGTCCTGCCGACGGCTGTCGCGCTCTGCCTCAGCGTGTTTCTCGCCCTGACCGGCTGCGGGACGCTCGACGACACGGGATCCCCCACGGGCACCGGCGGGACGGCCGGGGCGGGCGGGCGCGGCCAGGTCGTCACCGTCGGGACCGCCGTTGCCACCCTCCAGTCGGTCCCGGTGCACCCGGCCACAACATCACCGCCATACCGGCGGGACGAGTTCGGCTCCGCCTGGTCGGACGTTGACAACAACGGCTGCGACACGCGCAACGACATCCTGCACCGCGACCTGACGCTGGTGACCGTGGGACGGAACTTGTGCATCGTGCTGACCGGCGAGCTGAGGGATCCGTACACCAACCGGATCGTCCGCTTCGACCGTTCACGGTCCGCGAGTGCCATCCAGATCGACCATGTGGTGGCGCTGGCGGACGCCTGGCGGACCGGGGCCGCCTTCTGGTCGCCGGACAAGCGGCTGGCGTTCGCCAACGACCCGGAGAACCTGCTCGCCGTCAACGGCCCGACGAACCAGGAGAAAAGCGACGACGACGCCGCGCGGTGGCTGCCCCCGAACCGGGGGTACCGCTGCCGGTACGTGGCCCGACAGATCGGAGTGAAGGCCCGCTACGGCCTGTGGATGGAGATGGCCGAGCGAGAAGCAATGATCAAAATTCTGAGCGGCTGCCCGGAGCAGCCCGTACTCGGTGCCGCGCGGACCCGCTGACGGCCGCCCAGCGCCGTCAGCCCGCCAGCCGGCCAGCCCGCTGCCACCCACCAGAGCGCCGGTCAAGCAGCGCGGATCCCATCCACGACCACCCGCACAGGACATGATCCAGGCGAGTTTGTCGTTGTGTACGCTTTTTGTCCGTAAAAGCGTACACAACGACAAACTCGCGCCGATCTTCTCCGGTGGCTGGCGTCAATCGAAGCGTGCCACCGTGCGGGAGGATACTTATAGTTACCTGATCGGCGCCCTAGGCCCACCGGGTGGGTCTTCAGCCGTGCGAACCGGCGTCCGGACGACCAGGTAACACAAGCGCAACACAACCGAGCATGCCGAGCATGCGGTGGGCGTGACCCGGCTGGCAGCGATCGATTCCCGGCCGGAGGCGGCCGCCCCGGCTGGTCATGACCGTCCACGGCCGACCGGTGGAGCCATCGCGCCCGGTAGGCGGTCGCGCATCAGATAGATGATCACTATAACGACCCAGGCGATCACGTTCACGTCACACTCGTCACATCAGGCTACCAATCAAGTACAGTTAACTTTCCTGTTACCGGAAGGGTGTTCGGTCTTTCCCCCGGATACCGATCGGCTCGACCAGGCCGGCTCGACCAGGCCGAGGCCGTCGAGACCGACACGGGTGCGACAGGACACGGGTGAGACAGACACTGGTGAGTAGGTGAGGAACCGGTGGAACCGGAGGGGGACCGCCTCGATCTGTTCGACCGGCTGCAGATCGGGATAGCGCTTGTCGGTACGGCCGATCATCTGGTGCGGCGGGTGAACACGGCCGCATGCCGGATCCTCGGCCGTGGCGAGGCGGAGCTCCTCCGCACGACCTGGGACGCCCTGATCCACCCGGACGACCGGACGCGATGGCCGGACAACGCGTCACCCCACGCCCCCGGCCCTCCCGGCGGCCACCAGGACGTGACCCGGTTCGTCCGCCCGGACGGCTCGGTGGTCCACACCCTGGTCATCATCGCGCTCCTGCGGGAGCGCCCCGACCGGGAGCCCCACTATCTCGTCCAGTTCCAGGACATCACGCAGGAGGTAACCGTCCGTCACCAGCTGCGGCTGCTGCTGGAGAACGCGCCGGTGACGTTGTTCCTGCTGGACCGGATCGGACGCGTCGGGCTCGCCGAGGGCGGGGTGGACGTCGACCATCCCGGCGCCTCGCGGTCGTCGGCGTCCGAGGCCTTCGAGCCTCTCGGGGCCTTCGGCTCCTTCGGCACGTCCAACGGTTCCGACGCG
>NZ_CEVIVC010000228.1:0-491 GCF_982290645.1 Protofrankia sp. CiP1_Cm_nod4 | reverse complement strand
CCGGGAGGGCCGCCGGGAGGGAGAGCGTCCGGAGGGACGGCCTTCGAGGACGTGACGATCCGGCGCATGGCCCGCCGGGCGGCGCGCTCCGGCGAACGAGTGTCAGGTGTCGTCGAGGCGGGTGGACGCTGTTACGACACCCACGCGGTGCCGCTGGCCGCCGCGGACGGCACGGTGACGTCGGTGGCGTTGGTCGCCACCGACGTCACCGAACGCGAGCAGGCACGGGCGAAGCTGCGCATCCGCGCGGCCGAACAGGCGATCGTGGCGGACCTGGCCCAGCGCTGCCTGCACAGCGCCGAGCCGCGGCCGCTGTGGCGCGCCGCCGCGCGGATGATCGCCGACCATCTGCGCGCGGACGCCGTCACCGTGCACGAGCTGCCGCCCGGGCGCACCGGGCCGTGCCTGGCCACAGCCGTCGGGACACCACCGGAAGCCGGCATCCTGGTCACGTCGGCCCTCGCGACCCGCGGCCCCCTCCACTCCGACGG
>NZ_CEVIVC010000227.1:0-4555 GCF_982290645.1 Protofrankia sp. CiP1_Cm_nod4 | reverse complement strand
CCTCAGGCATGAGAAAAGCCGCGGCGAAACTGTTGGCTCTTGTCTCCTCGCGGCTGCGTCGGCTGTAGAGGCCCTCGTCGATCGTGATGCCGTTCGTATCGCCCTGTACGTCACCCGCGGCTATGTGCCCGATCTCATGGGCGAGTGTGTAACGTTGGCGAGTGGCCGGAACGGCGCTGCTCACGAGCGCCAGGCGGTAGTTCCCGCGGGATATGCTCAGGCCGTCCAGCCCCGGTGGAAGCGGTTCGACGGCGACGTCTATTCCCAGCTCCCGTTCGCAGAAGTCGGCCAGGTCATCGATGTCGGCATCACCCGCCCCGGTGAGCCCGCGCACCGCACGGGCGAGCTGGTCGGCCTGGAGCACCGGATCGTCCTGGTGGATCTCCAGCGGGAAGCGGCTCGGTGGCGCGGACATGCTGAGGTCGCGCAGCAGGGCCTCGATCTCGAGGAGATCGTCCACGCGGCTCAGGGCCTGTGCTACGGCGGGGCTCGTATCAGGCTGCGCGCGTGCCGAGATCCGGGTACTTCCCTGCTCGCCACTGGCGAGCAGTTCGGCGACCGGTACACCGGTCGCCTCGGCGATGAGTGCGAGTTCCAGGCTGCTCAGGCGCCGCTTGCCGCTGAGCACCTTGGACAGGGCGGTCGGATCCATGCCAGCGGCCTTCGCGAGCGCCTGCTGGGTCAGACCGGCATCCCGGATCGCCTGGCGTATGCGGTCGGCGAGGATCTCAGCATCCACATGGTCAAGATACGTCGGCACTTGCGAAAATCGCAAATTTGGCGGCGGGTGATGATGCCGTGTCCACCAGGAGGCTGTCATCGCTGTGATGGGAGCTACGCTTACGTTACGGCGCAACCGGGGCAATACGTGGTGACGCCGGCGCTACGGAGACGGGGGAGGGGCTGCCGGTGACACCGGTTGCGGATGGCGACGCTGGCGGGCTGCCGGACGACGGCCCCGACATCAGTCTGAGCCGGAGCGATCGGGACGAGTTCCTGACCGTGATTGCCACGGTTTTCCCGCCGGGGGGCGCTGCGGCGATCGTCCTCGACGAGATCGGATTTCCGCGGGTACGCATCCCCGCTCGGGAAGGCAGCAACTCGGAACAGTGGTGGGGCCAGATCTTCTCCGAATTCGACGCCGGGATCATCGAGGCGCCTTATCGGCGGCTGCTGCGCGTGGCCATCCGGCGCTATCCGGGTAATGATGTTTTCAGGCGTCTTGTCGCCAGTTATCTCGCAGCCAAAGCCACCTGGGACGCGCGGGACCCGCCCTCGGGGACCTCCTCGGGGTCGCACGCCGAATCACCGCGTCAGCTCGCCGACGGGATCGCCCGGGGCGCGCGGATCACGACGACGTCCGGGCCGTCAAAAATCTTTCTTTGTCACGCCTCCCAGGACAAACCCCGGGTCCGCGATCTCTACAAGCGGCTGCACGATGACGGGCTCGACGCCTGGCTCGACGCCGAGGATCTTCTGCCTGGTCAGGAATGGGATCTGGAGATTCGTCGAGCGATTCGTGCCAGTCGCAGCGTTCTCGTCTGTCTGTCGTCGGCATCCACGGACAAGAGAGGGTACGTCCAGAAGGAGATCAAGTACGCGCTGGACGTCGCCGACGAGCAGCCCGAAGGGGCGATCTACCTGATTCCGGTGCGGCTGGAGCCCTGCGAGATACCGGATCGCCTGCGGAAATGGCACTGGGTGAACCTGTTCGAAGCGGACGGCTACGCAAAGCTGCTCAGGGCGCTGCGGGCGACGAGCTGAACGTCACGGATCGAGATCCATTTTTTTGATCTGATTTGAATGAACAGCGTAGATGAACGGGTCCGCCTCGGCGCAGGCGGTAATGATCGTGTCGAGATTGTCAATAAATCGTTGGACCATCTCCGGGCCGGGCAGGTTCTGTCGGTTTATGTAGAAGCAGCGAGCGGCATGTTTTATGACGGCTGCCCTCTCCGCTGGCCTGCGTCTGATTCTCTCGTCTTTCATGAACGCTGCCCAGCCCAGTCGGGCGGTGTCGGCGAGCCAGGTTACGTCCTCGACCTTCTCGTCGTGCGGGATGCCGTAGTGATCGGCGAGTGTCGTCAGATCGATGCCGGCCTGCCGCAGCAGTCGAGGGACGGCCATGCGACCGAGGCTGCGGTCGACGAAGATGTGGGGGAGCCCCTCGGGACGTGCCGCCAACACTATGCGGCGGGTTTGCTGGCGATGCGTACGGCGTCTTCCAGCTCGTCAGGGGGGACACCGAACTCTTCGGCGACCTCCGCGAGCTGCTCGCCGGCGTGGAAACGGCCCAGAACGTCTTCGAGCCGGGCCCCGCCATGGGAGAAGATCGGCTGGCCGAACCCGCGGCGAGGATCGACCACGACGTCGGCGTGCCGGTATTCGGGCAGACGGATGAGCTGGGCATAGCCGTCCGGTGCGAAGTCGACGCGCTGCAGATAGGCGTCTACGACATCACCGAACACCCGCTGGCCCTTACGCACGGCGACCAGCTCCCGTGCACCCCGCGCCTCGGGTGTGTCGCCCTGGCTCTCGGCGAAGTCGTAGAGCACCTCGGCGCCGTCCGTGTAGAGGGCCTTGGACGCCAGGACGTGCGCGATCCCGAGTTCCTCGGACAGGCGGGTGAGAGCGGGCCGGATGCGTTGAAGTGGTACACCGGCACGCCGGATCGCCGCGAGCACCAGCCCCTCGGCAAGGCTGATGAACGGCACCACGGCGTCGCCGCGCTCCGTCGCGGGACGCGCGGTGACGATCGGCTCACCACGCACCGGGGGGCGTCCGGGCCGCTGCCGTACATATCCGTACGCCCAGGTCGTGAAGGTCGAGGTCGGCACACGTAGGTAGCGGCTGGCCTCGGCGACGCTGTACAGCGGCACCTCGAAACGATCAGCGTCGTTGGGCACGACTTGCCTCCCCCGGATACGGCGCTCTGCCGCCTATCATCCACTCCCAGCCGAACCCATACATCTCACCGGCCGACCGGGCCGCGGAGCACCGCTGGAACGGCTGTACGGACTCCGTCGGCACCGGCACCGGCGATGATGACCACCGATCCTGCTCCTTCTCAACGTAAGGAACCCTGTACGGGAGCCTGCCTGCCGGGCGCGGCAGACCTGTCGTGTCCGGTTGCCGCCGGACGCCGGCTGACTCGGTGGCCGGCGTCCGGGTGATGTGCTCCTGTACCGGACACTGACATCGCTGTGGTGGGGACTACGCTTACGTTACGGCACAACCGGGGCAACCCGTGGTGATGCCGGCGCTGCGGAGGCGGGGGAGGGATCCGGTGGCACCGGTTGCGGACGGTGATGTCGGCGCGGCGGCGGACGACGGTCCCGACATTCGCCTGAGCCGGGACGACCGGATCGACTTCCTGAACGCGCTCGCCCGGGCCTACCGCACCGACGGCGCCGTCTCGACGGTGTTCACCCAGATCGGCTACCCGCTGGCATACAGCCCGGTCATCCAAGGCTCCAACCCGGAGCAGTGGTGGACCCAGGTGTTCATCGAGTTCGACAACGGAATCATCGTCGCTCCCTTCCGGACGTTGCTGTACAGCAGTAGTCGGCGATATCCGGGTAATGAGGTATTTCAGCGCCTCGCCGCCCGGCACCTCGCCGAGGCAGCACCGGATGCGGTTGCCGCGGACCGGGTCGGAATGCCGGTCGGTCCGAACCCCGTTCGTGAAACGCCTGCGGAAGGCGAGGCTGGACGCCCTGCGGGGGTTGAAGAGGAACCGGCGGCGGAGGAGGGGCCGGCGCAGAGCTGTCATGTGATTGTGCGGGCGAGTTCGGAACCCGAGCGCCGCCACGCTCAGGAAACCCTGGCACGTCTCGGCCTGGAACCGCATGAGTTCTGGTCCACGTCGCACGCCGTCTCCTACCGGGTCAGCAGTACTGACACCGCGGCGGTGCGGGAACGGCTCGACGGAACGGACCTGGGGTGGACGCTCGTCCCGCCGGGTGAACCCGACTACGTGCTCCAGACGCTGTACGTGGGAGGGCCTGACGGCCGGCAGTTCCGGTTGAACGACGCCCCTGCCCAGCAGACCGTCGAAAACGTGGCCGCTTCGGTGATGGAGGAGTATCCGCCCGGCTTCACCGATGCGACCCGCTCCATCGTCGTCGACGAGGTGCAGGACGACGGGTCGGGACGCCGGCTCAACACCGACGACACGCTGCACGTCGCGGGTATCCGCAACAACTCCAGGATGCGGATCGGGGTGGAGGCCCGGGCCGGGGCGCTCAACCCGAAGGACAGGCAGGAGGCGCTGCACCGCGTCCGCAACCAGATCGTCGCCTATGCGCGGGCGCATCCGGGGTTCCAGGTGCGGGCGAACTCCAGCCTGCTGCCCACCGAGTACGAGCTGGAGTTCGCCCAGCCGAGTTTCGGGCCCGGCGCGGCACCTGGTGATGATCCGGTCGCCGTCGATCGGCATGTCGTTCTGATACAGCTCGGCGCGGAGTTCCCGGAAACCCCGCCGCTGGTGTTCTGGCTGACACCGCTCTTCCATCCGAACGTGTTCCCGAACTACGACTGCGACCAGGCCCGGGAG
>NZ_CEVIVC010000226.1:3976-4662 GCF_982290645.1 Protofrankia sp. CiP1_Cm_nod4 | reverse complement strand
ACGATCGGGAAGAGCGCGATCTGAAAGATCACATTCCAGCGGAAAACGGCCTAACCATGGCGCAGGTCGCGTAGGACGGTTGCGGTCTCCAGGGCGGCGAAGGTGGCCTCGCGGCCCTTGTCCTCCGCCGAGGAGGGCAGGCCCGCGCGGTCGAGCGCCTGCTCGGCCGTGTCGCAGGTCAGCACGCCGAAGCCCACCGGGACGCCGGTGTCCAGGGCGACCCGGGTCAGCCCCTGCGTCACCGACTGGCAGACGTAGTCGAAGTGCGGGGTGCCACCGCGGATCACCACGCCCAGCGCCACCACCGCGTCGTGGCCGGCCGCCAGCGCCGCCGTCACGACCGGCAGCTCGACCGCGCCGGGCACCCGGACCAGCAGCGGGGAGGCGGCCCCGGCGTCCTTGGCCGCCCGCAGCGCGCCGTCGACGAGGGCGTCGGTGATCTCGGCGTGCCAGCGGGTCGCCACGACGGCCAGCCGCAGGCCGGTGCCGTCCGGGATCACCGGTGCCGGCGCGCCCTGGCCGCTCATGCCGTCTCGCCCTGGCAGATGTCCGCCATCAGCAGGTCCTCGCCGGTCACCACCGGCTCCGCCTCCGCGGCCGCGCGAGCCGCGTGCGCGCCCGCGTTCCCGACGCTCGTGCCCCCGACGCAGTGCAGCGGGACGTCGGCGCGGGCCCCCGCGGCCTTC
>NZ_CEVIVC010000226.1:0-3915 GCF_982290645.1 Protofrankia sp. CiP1_Cm_nod4 | reverse complement strand
AGGTCGTGCCCCATCCGGTCCCGCTTGGTGGTCAGATAGCGCAGGTTCTCCGGAGTGAAGTTCACCGGCAGCCCGACCCGTTCGACGACCTCCAGGCCGTAGCCCTCCAGCCCGGCCCGCTTGGTCGGGTTGTTCGTCAGCAGCCGCATCGTCCGGATGCCGAGATCGACCAGGATCTGGGCGCCGGTGCCGTAGTCACGCGCGTCCGCGGGCAGGCCGAGGGCGAGGTTGGCGTCCACGGTGTCGTGCCCGGCGTCCTGCATCTGGTAGGCCCGCAGCTTGTGGATGAGGCCGACGCCGCGGCCCTCGTGCCCCCGCATGTAGAGGACGACGCCCCGGCCCTCCTGGGCGATCATGCGCAGGGCGGCGTCGAGCTGCGTCCCGCAGTCGCAGCGGCGGGAGCCGAAGACGTCGCCGGTGAGGCATTCGCTGTGCACCCGCACCAGGACGTCACGGCCGTCCCCGATGTCCCCCTTGACCAGCGCGACGTGCTCCACGTCATCGATGACGCCGCGGTAGCCGAAGGCACGGAACTCGCCGTAGCCGGTGGGGATCCTGGTGTCGGCGACCCGCTCGACATGGTGCTCGCTGCGCCGCCGGTACGCCACCAGGTCGGCGATGGAGATCAGCAGCAGCCCGTGCTCCTCGGCGAACCGCGTCAGCTCCGGCAGCCGGGCCATGCTGCCGTCGTCGTTGACGATCTCGCAGATGGCGCCGGCGGGGCGCAGCCCGGCGAGCCTGGCCAGGTCCACCGCGGCCTCGGTGTGGCCGGGACGCCGTAACACCCCACCGACCTTCGCGCGCAGCGGGAAGATGTGGCCGGGCTTGGTGATGTCCGCGACGGTGGTCGCCGGGTCGGCGAGCAGCCGGATGGTCAGCGCCCGGTCGGCCGCGGAGATGCCGGTCGTCACCCCGGCCCGGGCGTCGACGGAGACGGTGAACGCGGTCCCCATCCGCTCGGTGTTGTGCGGGACCATCTGGTCGAGCTCGAGCCGGTCGAGGTCGGCGCCGTCCATCGGGACGCAGACCACCCCGGACGTGTAGCGGATCATGAAGGCCAGCAGCTCCGGCGTGGCCTTCTCCGCCGCGAAGATCAGGTCGCCCTCGTTCTCGCGGTCGGCGTCGTCGACGACGACGACCGGCCGGCCGGCGGCGATCTGCGCGACCGCCTCGTCGATCGAGGCGAAACGCGTATCATCGACTGGCAAATTTTTGATCATGACAGTTGCCCGCTCCCGCTGTGGATGACGGGGGTGCCCGACGAGCCGGCACCGGCCGCCTCCCCCGCGACGACAAGCTTCTCGACGTATTTCGCCAGCACGTCGACTTCGAGGTTGACCCGCTCCCCCACCCCTCGCCGGCCGAGGGTCGTCGCCTGCAGTGTCGTCGGGATCAGGCTCACCGTGAACGCGGCGGGCGTGGCCTCGCCCGCCGGGATGATCTCGACGACCGTCAGGCTGACCCCGTCGACGGTGATGGATCCCTTCTCGACGAGATAGCGCTCCAGGCCCGGCGGCAGGCTGATGCGCACGATCTCCCACTGGGTCTCCGGGCCGAAGGTGACGCGATCGTCTTCTGTCGCGTCACCGGAGGCCCCCCCGGAGGCACTGCCGAAGGTGACGCGATCGTCTTCTGTCGCGTCACCGGAGGCCCCCCCGGAGGCACTGCCGAAGGTGACGCGATCGTCTTCTGTCGCGTCACCTGTTGCCGCCGCGTCGCCGGAGGCCTCCACATGCACAACAGAGGTGCTGGAGCGGCGTTCGAGGACCACGCCGACGCCGTCCACGTGCCCCTGCACGAGATGCCCGCCGAGGCGGTCGGCCAGGCGCACGGGGCGCTCCAGGTTGACCCGGTCGCCGGCGCGCAGCCCACCCAGGGACGAGCGGTCGAGCGTCTCCTGCATGACGTCGGCCGCGAACGCCTGCCCCTCGCCGTGGGGGAACCAGCTGGTGACGGTCAGACAGACCCCGTTGACCGCGATGGACGCGCCCTCGCTGACGTCCTCAAGTACCTTCGTGGCGTCAATGACCAGCCGAGCGGCGGCCGGCCGTGGTTCGACGGCCGCGACCACGCCGAGTTCCTCGACGATGCCGGTGAACATTCCTGTGTGCCCTCTCGTCCCGGCACCACGTCCGAGACGGAGGCGATCACGCGGGACACGTCCGGCGCATGGGCGCTGGACGGGCCGTCGGCAGGCCTGTGGGCCGCCGGACAGCACACGCCCGCGCGCGTCCTCCCATCCGGACTTTCACCGTCGGCCCCGGAATTCCACCGGGTCAGCCGTCCGCTGGCTGCGGACGGGTCGCGGACTGTCACCGCCGGTTCGGATTTTCACCGACCCCGGAGCGCGCGTGCTGCTAACTACCTGACCAAGTCTGGCACACGCGGACGGCACAGGTGCAAGAAAGCTCACGCGATACCGGACGGCAGTACACCGCTCACTCTTCGTCCATCTTCACGTGTTCGACCGCGCATGGTCGGCCTTGTATATCCGCTTTTGCGGGTATTTGCTACCGGGGCCGCTACACTCAAGAGGTTTATATAAGTGTTCCATATGAGCGACGTCACATGCGCGGCATCATGTGAGAAACGTCATGCAAAAACGCCATGCGCGTAACGGTCACGCGAGCAGGTGGGCGTTGACCGCCCGGACCGCGGCGGCCAGCGCCGGCACCTCGACGACGTCGAGGCCGGCCCGCCGCATGATCTCCACGCCTTCGCAGTCGACGAACAGCACGGGTTCACGCCAGGCGAAGACCACCCGGCGGATCCCGCCCTCGATGATCAGCTCCGTGCAGGTCCGGGGCCGGGAGGCCCGGGCGCTGCACGGCTCCAGCGAGCTGTAGAGCGTCAGCGGGCCGACCGGGACCGGCAAGCCGTCCCGGCCGCGTCGCGCGAGCCTGCGCAGCGCGACCTCCTCGGCGTGGTCATGCGGGTCCAGCTCGCGCGAGTAACCGGTCGCCAGCACCCGCACGGGCGCGTCCGCCGCCGGGCCTGCGCAGTGGTCGACGATGACCGCGCCCACCGAGAACGCACCCGGTGACGGCGGGCACCGCCGGGAGATCTCGACCGCCATCCGCAGCCACCGCTCGTCCGCGCCGGCCGTCACCGCGGCGCCGGCCGTTCCCGCGGCGCCGGCCGTTCCCGCGCCTGGTGCCCTGGCGCCCGGCGTCCCGGCATCGCCCGGTCAGCCCTTCCCGGGGACCGGTGCCACCAGCCGGGGGGCGGCGGCCAGCGCCTGCGCGCGCAGCGCCTCCAGCGCCGCGGCCGGGTCGGCGGCGCCGTAGACGGCGGTGCCGGCGACGAAGACGTCCACCCCGGCCCGCGCGGCCCGTTCGATGGTCTCGGCGTTGACCCCGCCGTCGATCTGCAGCCACAGGTCGAGCCCCCGGTCGTCCAGCAGCCGCCGAGCCGCCTCGATCTTCGGCAGGACCTCGTCCATGAACTTCTGGCCGCCGAACCCGGGCTCGATGGTCATCAGCAGCAGCAGGTCGAAACGGTGCAGGTCGTCGACATAACGCTCGACCGGGGTGGCCGGTTTGACGGCGAGCCCGGTGCGCGCGCCGGCGGCCCGGATGGCGTCGGTCGTGCGGGGCAGGTCATGGACGGCCTCGGCGTGGATGGTCACGTTCGCCGCGCCCCGCTCGGCGTAGCCGGCGGCCCAGCGGTCCGGGTCGCCGATCATCAGATGGCAGTCGAGCGGGGTGGTGGTGACCGTGCGCAGGGCGGTCACCGTGTCCGGCGCGAACGCCAGGTTGGGGACGAAGTGGTAGTCCATGACGTCGACGTGCAGCCAGTCGGCGTGGCCCTCGACCGCGCGCGCGGCGTCGGCGACCCGCCCGAAATCGGCCGCCAGCAGGCTCGGATAGATCTGCGCGGTTGCCACACCCACGAGCGTATCGGCCCATCCCCGCC
>NZ_CEVIVC010000225.1:0-4690 GCF_982290645.1 Protofrankia sp. CiP1_Cm_nod4 | reverse complement strand
GTGGCTCGACGCACTGGCCGAGGCCGAACGCCACCGCGACGCCGGGCACACGACGGTGCTGCGCACCGACATCGCCGACTATTTCGCGCGCATCCGCCATGATCTTCTCCTGGCCGCTCTTCCCGCCGGGCTGGCCGGCGACGCGACAACACTGATCGACCGCTGGATAACCGCGCCGCTGCTCACCGAACACGGAATCATCCCGCGAACCAAGGGTATCCCGGAGGGAGCGCCCCTGTCTCCAGCCCTCGCTAATCTGCATCTTCGCGCCTTCGACACCACCGTCCATCACAATCCCGGAAATCTTGTCCGTTACGCCGACGATATCGCGGTGTTCTGCGCGGACACCGGCACCGCGATCGAGTCCGCCTACACCGTCGGCCGCGCGCTGGCGGATCTGGACCTGGAGATGAACGCCGGGAAAACCTACATCTCAAGCTTCGACCGGGGTTTCTCCTTCCTGGGATGGGTCTTCTACCGTGACGGCGGCTGGGAGGCCGAACCGACCGCCGGCTGGACGCACCCGATGTCCGTCGGGCGGCGGCGCCGTACCACGCGACCGGATCCGGCCGCCTACACCGGCCCATCGGACGCCTCCGCCCGCCCGGCGACGAACCGGAGGGCATCGTGAACGAGCCGGCCGGTCAGCCGACCGGCCAACCGGCCGGCCGGTCAGTCAGCTCGGTCAGCTCGGTCAGCCGGCCGGTCAAGCGGCTGGCCGGCCGGCCGCCGACCCGCCGCCCGCTGTATGTCGTCGGCCACGGCCTCGTGCTCGGGCGCAGCGGTGGCCGGCTGGTCGCGAGCCGGGACGGCGCGGTCGTCACCTCAGCGCCGCTGGGACGGATCAGCGAGGTCGTCGCCTTCGGCAACGTCGGGATCACGACCCCGGCGATGACCGCCCTCCTGGCCGAGGACATACCGCTGGTCCTGCTCACCGCGGACGGCCGGGTCCGCGGGCGGCTCGAACCGCCGAAGGCGTCCCACATCGAGGCCCGCCGGCGGCAGGCGCTCCTCCATCACGACGACCCGGCCCGGCTCGAGCTCGCCCGCGCCTTCGTCCGCGGGAAGATCCATAACCAGGATGTCCTGCTGCGCCGGCGAGCGGCAAGGGCCGCCGAGCCCGCGGAGGTCTGGGCGCTGGCCCGGCGCGTCGCCGCGGCCGGCGCGGCCGTCGACAACGCCGCTTCGATCGCCGAGCTCGTCGGTATCGAAGGAGCGGCGTCCGGGGCCTACTTCCGCGGTATCCGGCTCCTGCTCCCCGACGAGCTCGGCTTCCGGCGGCGTGAGCGCCTTGACCCCGACCTCGTCAACATCCTCATCAACTACACCTCCGCGCTGCTTCGCGAGGTCGTCTTCGGCGCGGTCGTCGCCGCCGGTCTCGACCCGTACACGTCGTTCCTGCATGCCCCGCGGCCGGGCCGGCCGACGCTGGTGTTCGACCTGATGGAGGAGTGGCGCGCGGTCCTGCTCGAGTCGACCGTCCTGGGCGTCCTCGGGCTGCGCATGATCCGCCCCGAGGACCTCAGTACCGGCCCCGCGCCCCGTGGCGGCGGCGCGGACAACAGCACGGACGGCGGCACGGACGGGCGTCCGCGGCTCGGCCCGGCGGCGAGCGCGGCGGTCATCGCCCGCTTCCGGGCGCGGGTGGACTCCCCGGCGCGGAGCTGGACGGCGTCCCCCGGCACCACCTACGCCACCCTGATCCGCGGGCAGAGCCTCGCACTGCGCGGGAGGCTGGTCGACAGCGTCCCCTACGAGCCCTTCCACTGGCGGTGAGCGTCTGATGGCGGAACCCGTCGGCAGGTTCCTGGTGAGTTTCGACGTCTCCTCCGACCGGCACCGGCGGAAGGTCGCGACGGCGCTGGAACGGCACGGGCCGAAGGTGCTGCGCTCGGTGTACGACCTGGACCTGACAGCGTCCGGGCTGGACGGTCTTGCCACGCGCCTGGCCGGGCTCGTCGAGCCGGACGACCATATTGTGATCGTTCCGTGCTGTCCGCGCTGTCGGCAGTGGTGGCACGGCTTCCCGCTCGACGCCGTGCCTGACCACGGCTGGGTCTCAGGATGACCGAACAGCTCCGGGCGGCTCCGGGCGGCTCCGGGCGGCTCCGGGCGGCTTCCGGCGGCTTCCGGCGGCTTCCGGATAACGGGGACGCGGAGGGACTCTGGTGAACACACCGCTGGTCGTCGTCTACGACGTCTCCGACAACGAACGCAGGGAGCTGGTCACCCGGTCGCTGCGGCCGGTCGCCGACCGGTTCCAGCAGAGCGGGTGGTACCTGCCCTCGGATGCCGGCCTGACCGCCGGCCGGGTCGGCGCCGGGATCGCCGGGCTCCTCGAGCGCGGCGACCGTCTCGGGGTGTGGCAGCCGTGCCCGTCATGCTGGCGGGCGGTCCGCTGGCTGCCCGCCGGGGCCTGGCGGCCGGCACCGCCACTCACCGGGCGCGGCGGCTGGGTGATCCGCGGTTGACAGGCCCGGCACCGGCGCTCTAGGGTCCATCCCAGTCAGTCTTTATGGCGACTCGTGGCCATTTCTGGTCACGTGACCGGCTTCGCCGGTCCTTTCGAGGTCACCCGGTCATCGGGAGGCTGTCACCCCTCGCGGGTGGCTCGTTTTTGACGGTTCGATGTCGTGTGGACGTCGTGTCATCCCGTCATGCTCGAAAGGATCCCTGTGAGCCTGCGCCTCAGCGACATTCTCGACGCAGACGACGACCTTGCCTCCCGGGCCACCTACCGGCTGCTCGAACCCGCCCTGCGCCGCCGGGTCCGCGGCATCGTCCGCAGGGCTGTTCCCGCGTCCTGCTCCTGCCGGGACGGCCGGACCTGCGACACCTGCCGGACGATCATCGACGATCTCGTGCTCGACGCCCACCGCAAGCTGCGCGAGGCCGCACGCGGCCGGCTCCCGCGCACCCGCGCCACGGGCGGCGGGCCCGGCGAGGAGGTCCGCGAGTGGCGGCTCCTGGTCGACGGGCTGACCGCGCCGGCCGAGACCGCCGCACTCGACGCCGACACCGCCGGTTCGATGCTGGCCGCCGCCGGCACACTCCGGGACAGCCCCTCGCGGCCGTACCGGCGGACGTCCCCATCGGATCAGGCCTGGCTGCGCGCGGCGGTGGCGCAGCTCGTCCTCTACCCGACGAGGAACCTCGACGTCGAGCTGCGGCGCCGCGCCGCGGTCAAGCGCGGGCTACCGGCCAGGCCGATGCGCGGCCTGGACTCCTCGCCGGCCGCCGGGCCGCTGGCCGACGACCCGCCCGCCGACTGCGCGCTGCGCGAGCTCGTCACCGGGCTGTGGGCCGATGTCGCTCACCCGTACGATCTGCCGGCCACCGGACGACGCCATGGCCTGTCCCCCGACGCGGCCCGGGTAGCGCTCCATCGCGGCCTGGATCTGCTGCGCGCCCACGACCCCGCCCGATACCGGGCACTGGTGGCCGGGCCGCTGGCCGCGCGGGCAGCGGACGGCACCAGGTCCCGGCCGGGTGCCGCGTTCCGGCCGGGTGCCGCCAGCTGGGCCGAGGCGGCGCGGACTCCCGCCGACGGCCCGTCCGAGACCGGCCGGGAGACCGAACATGCCCGGTCAGCCCTCCTTACGAAGATCACTTCCGACGTCGCACCGGAGCACCCGGACGCGGTGGCCGCGTTGGCGCCGACGACCGTGACGGCACCGCCATGCCGGACGCGGTCGGGCACCGGGAGCCGACGCCGGCAGCGTGACCATCTTGTGACGCTGCGGCTGCTGCACACGCTGCTGGACGCGGCCGACGGCCGGGCGGTCGACCCGGTCGGTCGCTGCCGGCGGCTGCGCGGCGTCGACGAGCCGGCCGCGCGGGAGGAGATCCGCCATCTCACCATGCTGGTCGCCGCGGCCGGTGTGATGTGGGTCGACAAGCTGGTGCGACAGGCGGAGAACGACCAGCCGCCGGAGAACGGCCAGCCGCCGGCATGAGGCCGGCGCACCGGACCGGGCCGCGGCCGCCCCATCCCCCGCTCCCGCCTATTTCTTCTTCCGATTCCTTTTTCTTCTTCTTCTGATTCCCTCCCCCTGCTCCTGTCATTTTATCCCTGCCGTTTCCGTCATTCCTGTCATTCCCGCGTTTCTGTTATTCCTGCCTGTTCCCGCCGCGACCAGTCCTCCAGCACGGCCGCGAGCCCGTCGGCCTGCTCCCTGCGCAGGACGACGGACACGACGGCGGAGCCGGGCACGGTCGTTTCGACCTCGACACGCACTCCCCCGGCCACCGGTGACACCCGCACCGCCCGCGCCACCTCGGCAACGGCGGGCGCCGGTTCGGTGAGCCGTCGCCGCACCGGTGCGCGGATACGCGCGGGCCGCGCAAGCGCCCCACCGGCGGTGGAGCGCAGCAATGCCGCGAGCTGGCTGCCGACCGGCCGTCCCCGCGGACTGTCCCGCTCCGCCGGCAGGCCGGGAGCGGAACGCTCCCCGGCCGTCGTGTCGTCGGCCGTCGTGTCGTCGGCCGTCGTGTCGTCGGCCGTCGTGTCGTCGGCCGTCGTGTCGTCGGCCGTCGTGTCGTCGGTCCACAGCAGCCGCAGGCCGGCGTCGATGAACTCGATCATCGCGCTCGTCCCCCACAGGTCGGCTTCGACCGGGCCGAACCGACGGCGCAGATGCCGGCGGCCGGCGAACGCCCCCCGGCTGCCGGCGGCTGTGTCCCCCACCAT
>NZ_CEVIVC010000224.1:1726-5148 GCF_982290645.1 Protofrankia sp. CiP1_Cm_nod4 | reverse complement strand
CCCCGGTACCGGACGGGTGACTCCTGGCCCGGCGGGGCCGGAAGCGGACTGGTACCTGATCGATGTGCCGGGGGTGGCGCGGCCCGTGCGGTTCCGGCTGCCGACCGGCGCCGACCAGCGCGCCGCCGCCGCGCTTGCGGACCGTCCCGACGCCGCCGCGGCGGCGCTGCTTGGCCGCTGCGTCCCGACGACGCCCGAACTCCCTCCCGCGGGGGCCGACGCGGTCGCGGCCGCGATGGCCGAACTCGACCCGCACGCGGAGATAGTTCTCAAGCTCGACTGCCCACGCTGCCAGGCCGCCTTCGCCACCGTCCTCGACACCGGCGCGTTCCTGCTCGCCGAGGTCTCAGGACGGATGGGACGGCTGTACCAGGAGGTGCACCTGCTCGCGTACCACTACCACTGGAGCGAACGGGAGATCATGAGCATGACCGCCCGAACCCGGGCCCGCTATCTGGGCCTTCTCGACGCCGAGCTCAGCCGGGGATACCTGTGAGCGGTCCGGCCGGCGGCGGCGCGAACGCGCCCGGGAACGAGCGAGCGGGCGTGCGTGGCGGCGGGCCCGGGGGGCCCGGGAGCGGTGGCGCGAGCCGTTTTCTCGTGGGGATCGCCCTGCGCGGCGCGGGCCGGCCCGCGCCGGCGGCCGATCAGCGGGCGGCCGCTTCCACCGCGGGGGACGTGTCGGCCGGGTCGCGTCCGCCCGCGCGGCTCGTCCCGCCCGCGCTACCGTCGGTGCTGGCCGCCTGGGATCATCCGTCCGGCGACGACGTGAGCCGGCGTCCGCCGGGCGGCTCCTGGGACGAGCACGGGCGGGCGGGCACCGACCGGGCGGACGATCTTCCAGCGGGCGGCCTTCCGGTGGGCGGCCTTCCGGTGGGCGGCCTTCCGGTGGGCGGCTCGGCCGCCGGGCCTCGCGGGGTGGCCGCGCGAGGCGGGACGGACGTGCGAGGCGGGACGGACGTGCACGCGGGCGGGACCGGCGTCGAGCCGGCCTGGCACGTCGAGCCCCCTGCCGCTTCGGCCGGTGCCGCAACGCGGTCCGCGGACGCCCTGACAGGGCCCGCGGCCGCTCTTCGGCCGTCCATGGGCTTCGACGCCCCGACACCACCGTCGACGCCGCCGTCGGCATCGCAGCCGTCGACCGGTTCGCCCCGGCGGCGGCCGGGTCCGCCCCGCCCGACGCCGGGCCCCGGCGGCCCCGGTGGTGGCGCGGTGGGCGACGAGCCGTCCGGTGGGCGCGTGGGCGTGCCGGCCGATCCGGCCGGCGGGATGCCGGCCGCAGCCGTCGGTGCGCGCCCGGACACGGACGACCGCGACGGTGCGCCACGGGGATCCGCGGATGATCGCGGCCCCGCGTCCGGGGCGGGCACGGCGGGGCCGCCACGCGTGGCCGGTCGGCCCTCCGACCTGGCTGGCCGGATCGCGCAGGCCGGGCCGGGCGCCGTCCCCCGTCACACCGAGCGGAGCGGCCGGACCGGACCGTCCGGCCGGAACGGTCAGCCCGACTCGGCCGCCGGACCGGCCGTCCCGCCGATGATCAATGAAGCGGAGGTCCGGCCGCGGACGTCGCCCGGCGTTCGGGGCGGTCCGCGTTCCCGCGGGCCGGGTGAGGATTCGCGCGCGGGTGTGGAACGCGGTCCGGCCGCGTCCGCCGGTGCCGGCGATCGTCCGTCCGGTGCTGTCTCCCGGCGCGGCGAACGCGCCGATGCGTCCTCGCCCAGCGCCGCACCGCCACGCCCCGCCGCCACCCGGGCCGCCGACACGGCTCGCGTGGCGGCGGACGTGGGCGATCCGGCGCGCCGAGGCGGGCGGGCCGGTGGGCGCGGCGAGACGTCGTGGCCCACGCCCACGCCCCGGCCGGCGCCGCCCCCGAGCATCGGGCGCCGGGCCGACGGGGTGCTCACCGGCTCGGGCTCCGGCCGGACCACCGTGCGTATCGACACGGTCGAGGTCCGGTTCCCGCAACCGGTCGTCGCCGCGGAACGCGCGGCGACGCCGGCCGCCGCGCCGGTCCCGTCCGGCCTGGTGGGCTTCGACGCCTACCAGGGCGTTCGCGCCTACTCGGCCTGGCAGCGGGACGCGCCATGAGCGGGCATGAGGTGATCAGGGACGTCAGCGCGAGCCTGCGTGCGCTCCTGCGGGACCGGGTGGCCCGGCCGCCCGGCGTCACGGACGTGCCGGTGACGGTCGGCACCCCTCGGCCGGTGCCGGCCGGCGCGAGCCCGGCGGCCGAACCGGCCAGGCTCAACCTCTTCCTCTACCGGGTGAGTGAGAGCCCGTACCTGAAGAACCTCGACGCCCCGCCCGCCGGCTCGCCGACCCGGTACGGCTCCCCGCCGCTGTCCCTGCACCTGCACTATCTGCTGACCGCGTTCGGCTCCGTGCTGGACAGCGCCGGCGACACGCACGACGAAAGCCGCGCTCAGCTTGTGCTCGGCAGCGCCATGCGGGTGCTGCACGAGACCCCGATCCTCACCGAGGACCTCGTCTCGACCCGGGACCCGGTCGACCAGCCGCTGCTGG
This sequence comes from Protofrankia sp. CiP1_Cm_nod4, assembly GCF_982290645.1. Taxonomy (NCBI): domain Bacteria; kingdom Bacillati; phylum Actinomycetota; class Actinomycetes; order Frankiales; family Frankiaceae; genus Protofrankia; species Protofrankia sp. CiP1_Cm_nod4. Next base: position 2,625 of record NZ_CEVIVC010000224.1, on the reverse strand, counting down.
CCGCCGGGCTCGCCGACAGCGTCGAACAGATCACGGTGACGCTGGATCCGGTCGGCCTCGACGACCTGACGAAGGTGTGGACGGCGCTGACCACGCCGTTCCGCCTGTCAGCCGCGTACCTGGTCACGGTCGTCCAGATCGATCAGCGGGCCCGGCCGCCGGTGGCGGTCGAGGTCGGTGAGGGCCCGGCCGCCGGCCCGCGGGTCCGGGTGCACACGCTGCGCACTCCGGCGATCAGCCGGCTGCGGGTCCTGCCGGCGGGGGCGGCCGACCAGCCCCGGGCACACCCTGTCGCGCGGATCGGCGACACGCTCGTCGTCGAGGGCACCAGCCTGCTGGCGCCGGCACCGGGCCGGACGCTGGTCCGCGTCGGCGGGATCGACCTTCCGCTCGCCGCCGCGCCCGTGCCGACGCCGGACCGGGTCGCGGTGGTGATCCCGGACGCGGCGCTGCCCGACGGCCGGCCCATCCCGCCGGAATCCCGGCTCCAGCCCGGTACCCACACCGTCTCGGTCGCCACCAGCGGGACGGTCGCCGGCCCGGCCCGGTCCGCCCCGGCCGCCATGATGATCGTCCCGGCCGTCGCCGCCGTCGTGGTCGAGGCGGAGCCCGGTGGCACCGGACGGATCCTGAAGGTGACCGGAAGCCGGCTGCACGTGCCCGGCCAGCCCGGTGAGACGTTGATCGGCCGGATGGTGGTCCCCGCGGCCTCCTACCTTGAGGCGTCACCGACCAGCCTGCGGGTGCGGGTGCCGGCGGCGCTGCTGGCCGAGGCGGGCCCGCCGACGCCGGTACCGGTCCGGGTCCGGGCCGCGGGCGTGTCGAGCATCGACCGCACGACGGTGGAGCTGCCATGACCATGACGACAGCCGGTGCTGTGTCCGATGGTGCCGTGAGGG
>NZ_CEVIVC010000224.1:0-1368 GCF_982290645.1 Protofrankia sp. CiP1_Cm_nod4 | reverse complement strand
ACAGCCCGGCGCCGAGTGGTCCGGCAGCCGCGCGCGACGAGTCCGCGGGAGCGGCCGGAACGGTCACCGAGGCCGATGCGCACGAGGCGTTCCTACGCGCCCACCTCACGTTGATCAGACTGCTGCTGGCCCGCCACATCCGCTGGCTGCGGGCCCGCTGGGGGAGCGATCCGCTGCACCCGGCGCACGGCACGGTCATCAGCGACGAGCAGGCCGACCTGCTGCTCGCGCAGGACGGCCCGGACGCCCGGTGGCTGTTCCACGACGTCGACCCGCGGTCGCGGGACCTCACCGCCCGCATCACGCGGTTACGTGACGATCTCGACCGGATCCGGGAGGTGCTCCTCGACGCGGACACGCCCGCCCCGCTGGACGTGCTCGCGTCGGTGTTCGACCTGACCGATCTCGAGCGCGACAGCCTGGTGCTCTGCCTGGCGCCGCGCCTCGACCCGGCGTTCGAGCGCCTCTACGCCTACGCGCACGACGACGTCACCCGCGGCTGCCCCACGCCCGCCCTCGCGGCCGTGCTGCTCGCTGACGCGCCGCGGGCCAGTCCACCGGATCCGTCGGACGAACCGGCGGCGCCGATGTGGTGGGGGCCGGACGCGGCGGTGGCGAGCTTCGGCACGGGCCGGCCGCTGATCGGTTTCGGGCTGCTGCGGATCGGGGCCGGCGGGCCCGGTGTGCCGTTCACCGGGCGTCCGCTCGTTCTCGACGACCGGGTCGCGGAGTTCCTGCTCGGTGTCAACCGGACCGACGACGCCGTGACCGGCCTGCTCGGGGAGATCAGGACGGCGCCGCTCGCGGAAGCCCACCTCACGCTGGTCGACCGGCTCGCCGAGCGGCTGCGCGGGCATCCGTCGCCGGTGGCGCGCTGGCCGGTCGTCAGCCTGGTCGGCCCACCCGGCAGCGGACGGCGGGCCTGCGCCGCCGCGCTGTGCGGCCGGCTCGGGCTGCGCGCCCGGGCTGTGGACGCCGCGGCCCTCGCGCGGCTCGGGTGGGCCGCACGCGCCGAGGTGGTCCGGCTGCTCGAGCGGGAGGCCGCGTTGTGCCGGTACGTCTACGTGATCGGCGGATCCGCGCTCGACGGCGCGGCGTCCGATGACGGCCGTGACGGCGGGCAGGCCGTCGCCGCCGACATCCACGATCATGAGCAGGCCGCGGCCCTCCGCGACCTGGCGGCGAGGCTGCGGGCGCCGGTCGTCGTGGTCGGCACGCGCCGGTGGGACGGCGACCGGGACGTTCTCGCCGTCGACATGCCCGTCCTCGACCCGCCGCTGCGCCGCGAACTGTGGACGAGGGGCCTGGCCGCCGCACGGCGCTCGGCGGGCGTCCCACCAGAAGCCGAAGCCGAGGCCGGGGCTGGGG
>NZ_CEVIVC010000223.1:3743-5332 GCF_982290645.1 Protofrankia sp. CiP1_Cm_nod4 | reverse complement strand
GGCCCTCTGGCGCTCGGTCAGTCGTCCGACGCGCCGGCGGGGCACGATCGACGGTTGATGTCCCATGGCATACGGCTGACCGTTGCGCTCCACACCGCGCCGGACGCACGATCTCCTGGGCGTGCGGGTGGAGGGATCCTTCAGGCGGTGTCCGCAGCCGGAGTGCCGAAGGCGTGCAGGAAGGTGCCGACCGCGGCCGTGGCGCTGCTCGCCGGGTACGGCCTGCACGCGCTGCGGGCGCCGTCCCCGCGTCGCGCGCCACATCGCACACCGCCGCTGATCGACCTGCGGCTGTTCGCCCACCCCGGGTTCGCCGCGAGCGTCGCCATCATGACGCTGGTCGGTCTGACGATGTTCGTGAACCTCTTCGTGCTGCCGCTCTACTACCAGCAGCAGCACGGGCGGGGCACGCTTACTGGTTCACCCTCGCCGCCGTCGCCGTCATCCTGACCGCGAGCACACTCCTCCCACGCCGGGACGCCGGCCCACCTGCCACCGCCACGGCCCCCACGGCAACAGCCCCCACCCAGCCAGCTACCGGGCCGGCCAGCGAGGAAACCGCGCTTTCCGGCAGGTGACCGAGACCGGGAAGACGGCGCACGGCACGCGCGATGGATGCGATGAGCCGCGGAGATGCCTGAACGTCGCGGTCCGCCGTACCGCATACCGGACCGGTGCCGCGCCCGTCCGACCCGCCAGGGGCGGCCATACCACCCCAGAGCGGCCGCGACAGGCTCGGTACAGCGAGACGGATGCCCCCGCCCGCCGCAGGAATCGTCAGCCTCCCACCGATCCGGGGAGCAGGGGAGCAGGGGAGCCCAGTCCGTGGACCGCCCAGCCGTAGGTGAAAACCGTTACTGGGACGACGGCAACTACCTACGGCTTCCGCCGCTGTAGGTGAAAACCGCTGCCATGGTGGCGGAAATCACCTACGCGTCGTGTCGCCTGGGGCGGAAGCGTCCGGTGATCCCTATATGTGATCTTCGGGGTGGGGCCGTGGGCCGCGGAGGCGCACGGACATCGCTGTCCGCTGCACCGTTCCCGGAACGGCTCTTCCTGGCAGGCGGCTCGCGACCGGAACAGCCGGGTTTTCGCCCTCCTGGGCTGCTGTGCGGCCTACGTGGCGGGTGCGGTGAGTGTGGCGGTTCTGGCACGCTGGGCGGATGGGGGAGCTGGACGCGCCGGAGGCCGCGGCGGGCCGGGTGCGCTTCTTCGTCTCGTACACGGGCGCGGACCGGGCCTGAGCGGAGTGGATCGCCTGGGAGCTGGAGGCGGCGGGCTGGCCGACCGTGCTGCAGGCGTGGGACTTCGTCGCCGGGGAGAACTTCGTCGGGCGGATGAACGACGCGCTGACCCAGGCGGAGATCGTGCTGGCGGTGTACTCGGCGGCGTACTTCCGATCGAAGTACTGCACGGACGAGTGGACCGCGGCGTTGCTGGACGACGGGCGGGGCCGGGACAGGCTGATCCCCGTCCGGGTCGAGGACTGCGACGTGCCGCCGCTGCTGCGGCCCCGGGCGTACATCGACCTCGTCGGGCTGCGCTCCGGCCAGGCCCGGGCCAAGCTGGTCGCCGAGCTGACGCCGGGA
>NZ_CEVIVC010000223.1:2548-3694 GCF_982290645.1 Protofrankia sp. CiP1_Cm_nod4 | reverse complement strand
GCCGGGGCGGACGGCCCGGTGCGGTCCGGGCGGGCGGCGACCGCGGGCTGGGCGCAAGCGCTCCTTCCCCCGGCTGCCGGCCATGCGGGAGGTGCCGCCGCGCAACGACTTCTTCGTCGGCCGGGACCGGACGCTGCTGGAGCTGCGCGACCAGCTGGCGGCGCTGCGCCCGGCCACGGTCGCGCTCCACGGGATGGCGGGGATCGGGAAGACCCAGCTGGCCCGGGAGTTCGCCTGGCGGTTCGCCGCCGACTACCAGCTTGTCTGGTGGATCGACGCGGCAGGCGGACTCACCGCGCAGGCCGGGGTCGCCGCGGTCAACGACGCGCTCGGGGAGCCCGTGCCGGCCGGCCCGGCCGGCACCGCGCAGGCGGTGGTCAGGGCGCTGTCACGGATGGCGGCCACCGGCCGCCCCTGGCTGCTGATCTACGACAACGTCGAGGACGTGCAGGACGTCGCCGACCTGCTCCCGCACGGCGGCCACATTCTGATCACCTCCCGGAGCCGGGCGTTCCGGCAGGTCGGCACGCCCACCCCGGTCGAGCCGCTGGCCCGGGCCGAGACCGTGGAGCTGCTGACCCGCCGGATCGACGGCCTGGATCCGGCACTGGCGGACCTGCTCGCCACCGAGATCGGTGACCTCCCGCTGGCGGCGGCACAGATCGCCGCCTACCTCGACACCACCCCGATGGACCCGGCCGCCTACCTGGGCCTGTTCCGGGCCGAGCAGGCCCGGATAGCCGCCCTCGGCCATCCGGTGGACTACCCCCGCACAGCACCGCCGCCGCGATCGGGCTGTCCGCCGACGCGCTCACCGGCCGGTCACCCGCGGCCGCCGCCCTGCTCGAGGTGTGTACGTTCCTCGCGCCCACCGGCGTCCCGCTGGACCTGCTGACCGCCCACCCGGAGGTCTTCGAGGACCCGCTGACAACGGCCCTGGGAGATCCCCAACGGCTGGCAGAGGCGGGGGAGATCAACCGCTCCTCACTGGCACAGATCGACCACGACCTGCTGGTCATGCACCGCCTCGTCCGCGCCGTGCTACGAGAACGAATGGGCCCACAACAGGAAGCCGGCTGGCAGGCCCGGGCGCACGCCCTGCTCACCGCCGCCCACCCCGGGGATCCGGGCGAGCCGATCCGGTGG
>NZ_CEVIVC010000223.1:0-2101 GCF_982290645.1 Protofrankia sp. CiP1_Cm_nod4 | reverse complement strand
ACACCCTGGCCTCGGCGCACAGTCTCGCCGACGCCCTGTCCGGGTTGGGGGATTATCCGGCTGCCCGTGCCCTGTGCGAGGACACGCTCGCCCGCCGGCGGCGGATCCTCGGTGACGACCACCCCGACACTCTGGCCTCGGCGCGCAGTCTCGCCGGCGTCCTGCGCGTCGTCGGGGAAGAGGAGAAGGCGCGGGATCTGTACCGAGAGGTCTGGCAACGCCGCCGGCGTGTCCTCGGCCCCACCCACCCCCGCACTCTCGACACCGGCCGGAAACTCGATCTCCTACTTGAGCAGCTCGGTCAGCCTCCCGAAGCCCAGGTCGATGTGCGGCGACCGGCCGGCCCTTGGTGAGCCGGCCGCCACGAGCGGCCGGAAGACGTGATCGGCGCCTGCGTCGCGGTCGGCCTGAGGAAGACCGGCGCGAGTTTGTCGCTGGGTACGCTCACCGGGCCGGAAAGCGTACGCGACGACAAAGTCGTGCGGATCATGCTTCCGGTGGCTGGCCGGTGGCTGGCCGGTGGCTGGCCGGTGGCTGGCCGGTGGGTGATGGACGGCGGGCGGCGATATCGAGGTTGGAGTGCCAGGGTGAAACGCCCGTCCCGGCCGGCAGGTGTGGGCGTTTCACCCACCCCGGTCGGGGTGCGTGAACGGCGTGGGCCGGATTCCGGATTCCGACCCGCGGGTTGGGCGTCCGTGGGTGGGTTGTTTACTGGCGTTGGCGGGGAGATCGGGCGAGCCTCGGCGGTTCGGAGCGAGTTTGTAACTGTTCCTTGTCGAGGGGACTCGTATCCGTAACGGCTGGCGCATACCGTGGTCGCGGCGGCCCGGATCCGGCGGATTTGGGGTTATCGCGTCTCGTGGACGATTCCGGCCGGGGCCGGTGCGGCCCGCCACGGGAGGGGGAGGCGGTGGTGAGCGGTGACGACCGCGCGAAGGCGTGACGAAGACGGCCCCGGGCCGGATGCCGCCCGCCGGCCGGGCGGGTACGGGGAGCCGGACGGGCCCTGGAACGTCCACGAGGATGCCGACAACCGGGCCGACATCCAGGATGACCGGCCCGGGATCCTCGCCGCCGAGGACATGTTCCCCGCCGCGGATCTCGGTGACGCCAGGCCGGTTTCCCTGCTCGGCCTGCGCATGCCCGACCTGGAGGGCGAGCGCGACGCGACCGTCAGCCGCCGGGCCGGCCGCCCGCGGCCCGGCGGCGGCCGTGGGGACGGCGGCCCCCCGCGGCCTGGAGGGACGCGGGCCGGCATCGGCAGGCGGACGCAGCCGCATCCCACCCGCGGCGAGACCCGGCCGGCCGCCCACGGCGGCGAGCGGAACCACACCGGCCCCGGCATCCCCGGTCCTGGCATTTCCGGCCCCGGCGCTCCTGGCCCCGGCGCTCCTGGACTCGCTGGCTCCGCAGCCGGTGACCTCGCGGCCGGCGGCGCTGGCACCCGCGTCCCCGGGCCGGGCTTTTCCGGGGCTGGAGCTCCTGAGCCGGGCGTTCTCGGTCCTGGTGCCACGAGATCCGGCGTGGCTGGCCTCGGCATCCCCGAAGCCGACGCCCCCGAGCCTGGTGCTGCTGAAGGCGTCCGCACCGGATGGGGCAGTGTCGGGAGCGGACCAGCCGGCGTCGGAGCCGGCGGTAGCGGAGCCGGCGGAGTCGAGGCCACCTCGCCCGGGGCCAGCGAGGCCGGCGGAGCTGAAGGCCGTCTTGTCGGCTCCGGCGTTACCGGGGCCGGCCGCACCGGATCTGGCATCACCGGCTCCGGCGTCCCCGGCGCCGCCGCCCCGGACTCCGGCGTTGCCAGAGCTCCTGTGTCCGAAGCTCCCATATCCGAAGCCTCTGCGTCCGAGGCCTTTGCATTCGAGGCCTCTGCATTCGAAGCCACTGCATCCGACGTCCCCGTAGCTGGTGCCGCTGTCCCCGGGGGCGGTGGCGCCAGGGCTGCCGGTGACATCGGGGCCGTTGTCGTCAGGTCCGGCATCGCTGGTGCCGGCGTCATCGCGGCCGGCGCCAGCGATGCCGGCCAGGACGGATCCGAAGCCCAGGGGAGGACAGCCGTCGGAGCCGGCGGAGCCGGGATCCGACCGGGCACGGGGGGCTCAGG
>NZ_CEVIVC010000222.1:1041-5390 GCF_982290645.1 Protofrankia sp. CiP1_Cm_nod4 | reverse complement strand
GACCCGGACGGCCCGGAAAGCCCGGACGAGCCGGAAAGCCCGGACGAGCCGGAAAGCCCGGACAGCCCGGGCCGCGTGGACAGCCCGACCGTCCCGGTGGCCCCGGTCGCCCGCGGTGTCTCGGCCAGGACGGGCCCACCGCCCGGCGGGGCCGGTCCGGTTCGTGCGGACGCCGCGGTGGGCGTCCGCACGCGCAACGTCCGCAGCCGACGGGCCAGCCGGAGCAGCACCGCGAACACCAGAACCGCCAGCGCCCCTCCCGTTATCGCCACCGCTATCACGCCGAAGACCGTGGACTTCACCAGGATCCGCACCGGCGGCGCGGCTGACAGCGGCTTGCCGGCCGGGGTGAGGATCGTGACATCGACGGGGAACGTTCCGGCACCTTCGGCATCGACCTCGATCTCCACCTGCACCTTCTGCAGAGGTGGCACCGTGAGTTTAACCTGGGTCGCTGATCGTAGCCGGGCTCGGTCGGTCGAGGACAGCGAGAGCAGCACGTTGATGATGACCTCGGTGTTGTTCTCGAGCGTGACCGGAACCGTCCCGTGTTTGCCGGTCAGTGACACACTGCGTGAGGCGACCACCCGGATGCCGTCCCGCAGCGCCTGTACCTCGCCGGCGACACCCGTGCCCAGCTCGTCGGCACCGGCCGTGCCGGCGGCGCCCGCCCGCCAGGCCACCGACTCGGACGACGTGAGCGTGTTCTCCATCGCGTCGATGCCCGCGGCGGCGCAGTTGCGCACGCCGGCGGCGCCCGAGTCCGGCGGGCACAGGACGGACTTCAGCGCGTGGATCTGGCCGCGCAGGTCCTCGGCTGCGATCACTCGGGAGACCGGCAGCTCGGCTGCGAGGGCCCAGCCGGGGTAGGCCAGCCGGCCGCGTTCGTCGGCCGGGGCAGCCTGCCCCGCCGGGTTGCTTCCCGCCGGGTTGCTTCCCGTGGAGCCGGTTCCCGCGGCGGCGGTCTGCGCCGCCGGTGTCGACGGCAGCGCGGCCGGCCGGGAGAACGGCGTGGACAGGCCGCCCATGAGCATCTGCGCCCAGCCGGCCGGCGGGTCCCAGTAACGCGGCAGCGCGATCGTCTGGGGGCGGGCCAGCCCCGGCCGCTCGGCGGTGATCATCGCTATTTCGGCCAGGAGGCCCTGGAACGACTCCGCCTGGGTCGGCGAGCCGGTCTCACCGGTCCCGCCGGCGGGACCGGCCGCCAGCACCCCGAGCGGCTGGTCGGCGGCCAGTACCCGCGCGACGCCACCGGATGTCGGGATCCCGGTGGCGCTCGCGGGGGTGTAGGTCTTCTCCGGGTCCTTCGGCGGCAGCAGGCGGGAGTCCGCGATCACGGTCGTGACGCCCATGCGGCGCAGCAGGTCGAGGGTGGGGGCGTCGACGAGCCCGTCGCCGGGGTAGGCGATCGTCGCGTCCGGGCCGCGGCCGGTCGCGTTCGCGATGACGGTCCGGCCGGTCAGCAGCGCCACCAGGATGCTGTGGAACTCCTGGGCGCGGGTCAGCGCCACCACGTCGACGTCCCCGTAGGGCAGAGCGAAGATCGTTCCGCCGGCGTCCGCGAACGCCTTCAGCTTCGTCAGGAAGGCCGCCGCGTCCCGGACCGCCCGCCGGGGGCTGGGACCGGACGGTGTGGCCACCTCGTACGGGCCGCTGGAGATGATCTGAAGTGTCTGGACGAGGAGCGGGTCGACCGCGAGGGCGACGGGTGGCGCCGGCCGGCCGTCGCTCGGCGTGACGGCGTCCAGCAGCCGGTTCAGCCGGCCGCCGGGGGCCACCAGTTCGGTCAGGCCGTCGTCGGTGAGCCGGCCGTCGGCGCGCAGCCGCGGCACCTCCGCCAGCGGCAGTACGACCGAGACCGGCGTGGGGGCGGTCACCGCGGCCGGCACCCAGATCAGGGAGGAGTAGGTCGTCCCGACGACCTGGCGCTGGCCGCCGACGACGCCGGACGCGGTGAGGCGCAACGGGTAGATCCGCAGTGCGGCCGGCAGGCCCAGCCCCGTCAGCCGCGCGTCCACGGTGAACGTGGCCGGCAGTGCTCCCGGCACGAGCCTGCTCGCCACCGGCCTGGACACCACCGTGGTCGGATAGTTCAGTGTGGCCGCGGCGGCCGGGTTCTCACGCAGGTTCGCCAGTTCCCTGCGGCTGGACACCGCGCGCGCCAGCTCAGCCCGTATCTCCACACCGGAGATCTGTTCGGTGCCGGTGAGCTCCAGATGACCGGTGACGGTCAGTGGCAGCTGTGGGCCGGCAACGGCGGACAGCCCGTCGAGCGCCACCCGGACCGGCCGGGCGACGCCGGTGGCCACGGCCGTGGTGACCCGGCCCGCCGTGGCGGACTGGACCACCAGAGCGGACTGGACCGCCGTGGCGGACCGCTCGGTGGGCTGGACCATCCCACCGGACTGGGTGGACCGGGCCCCTCCGGCGGGCCGCGGCCGTAGCCCACCGGAGGGGCCCGTGGCGTCCGCTGGGCCCGCGAGCTCCGCCGAGCCCGTGGGCCCAGCCGAATCCACAGGTCCGGCCTGGTCTGTGGACGAACCTGTGGATACACGCGTGGAACTTGTGGACGACGGGCCGGCCCGGGCGTGGGCCATCGTGCTCAGCAGCAAAAATATCACCGACAGTATGATTACGGCTACCATAGCGGTACGCCGCGCCGCCGGACGCGCCTGGCCGGCTGTCACACGCTGTCCGTGAGAATGGCCGGCACCCGGCGCAGGAGGCCGCGCTCGTCCGCATAGGCGAGCCGGCGCGGAACCTCGGCCAGCGGCACCCACGCGACCTCGGCGACCTCGACGTCGACGTCCGAGAGCTCCCCGGTCGTGCGAAGCAGGAGATAGTGGTGGACGGTCTTGTGCACGCGCGTCCGTCCGGTGACGAACCAGAAGTCGATCATGCCGAGCCGGCCGAGTACCCGTCCGGTCACACCAGTCTCCTCCGCCACCTCCCGGACCGCTGTCTGTTCCGCTGTCTCCCCGTTCTCGACGTGGCCCTTCGGTAACGACCACAGCAGACGGCCATTCCGGTCACGGCGTGCTATCAGCGCCGCATTGGCCATTTCCGAACGGTCGTCCAACACCAGCCCACCCGCCGAAGTCTCCTCCACCTGGCGCAACCGCCGCCGAGGGGATGCCGGGAACGGGGCCATGGGCTGATCGTACGAGCCTTGCGCGCCGCTTCTCCCAGCATGCGCCCGTAGCCTGTCCGCTGGTGGCGGCCCCGGCAACGAACGGTAAACGCCAAAGCCCACCGTGCCCCGGCCGCTCACAACCCGGGCGCGCGTCCCCCTGGCGTCCAGGCCACGCTCTTGTCGCTCTTGTCGGCCCCCGCGCCAGGCGGCGCCGACGGAACCGCGAGCGGGATTCACACCAGGCCGCCCGTACCCGGGCGCTCGACCAGGCAACCTCGGCCGCCCGCACCAGGCCGCCGGACGGCCGTGGGCCGCCGAACGGCTGAACGACCATGGGCGTTCGCGCCCTGGCCGCCTATACCCTGGGGCGGTGTCGGTGATCTGCTTGGACAATCCACGTGACTCCGCGGAACGGGCGGTGAGCGCCCTGCTCAAGGTGCCACCCGCGGCGGACGCTCTCGGACGGGTCTTCGCGAACGCCGGCTACAGCCTGTATCTGGTCGGTGGGTCCGTCCGGGACGCTCTGCTGGGCCGTTCCGACCCGTCCGGCGCCGACCTCGACTTCGCCACGAACGCCCGCCCCGAACAGATTCTGGACATCACCCGCGGCTGGGCGGACGGGGTCTGGGAGGCGGGGATCGCGTTCGGCACCGTCGGGCTGATCCGGTCCGGGGTGCGCTTCGAGGTCACCACCTACCGGACCGAGGCGTACGACCGCACCTCGCGCAACCCGGCGGTCGCCTACGGCGACACCCTCGAGGGTGATCTCGTCCGCCGTGACTTCACCGTCAACGCCATGGCGGTGTCCGTGCCCGGCCACGAGTTCGTCGACCTCTTCGGCGGCCTGGGCGACCTCGCCCGCAAGGTGCTGCGCACACCCGGCCCCCCCGAGGCGTCCTTCGACGACGACCCGCTGCGCATCCTGCGCGCGGCCCGCTTCGAGGCCCAGCTCGGCCTGGTCCCGGTGCCCGAACTGGTCGCGGCGATGCGTTCCAGGACACCCCGGCTGAAGATCGTCTCGGTCGAGCGCATCCGGGACGAGCTGCGCAAACTCATGGTCGCGGTCGACCCCGTCGCCGGGCTCGCCCGGCTGGTGGACGTCGGCGTCGCCGACATCGTCCTGCCCGAGCTGCCCGCGCTGCGGATGGAGATCGACGAGCACCACCAGCACAAGGACGTCTACGCCCACACCCTGACCGTGCTGCGCCAGGCCATC
>NZ_CEVIVC010000222.1:0-601 GCF_982290645.1 Protofrankia sp. CiP1_Cm_nod4 | reverse complement strand
ACGAGGTGCTGCGCTGGGCCGCCCTGCTGCATGACATCGGCAAGCCGCGGACCCGCCGGCACGTCCCCGGCGGCGGCGTCTCCTTCCACCACCACGAGGTGGTCGGGCGCGACATGACCCGTAAGCGCCTGGCGGCGCTGCGCTTCCCCAAGGACGTCGCGGACGCGATCACCTTGCTGGTGTTCCTGCACCTGCGCTTCCACGGCTACGGGCGCGGGGAGTGGACGGACGCGGCGGTGCGCCGGTACGTCCACGACGCCGGGCCGCAGCTGTCCCGGCTGCACAAGCTCGTCCGCTCGGACTGCACGACACGCAACCGGCGCAAGGCCGAGGCGCTGGCCGCCACGTACGACGCGCTGGAGGAGCGGATCGCCCAGCTGGCCGAGCAGGAGGAGATCGCCGCGATCCGCCCGGAGCTGTCCGGGGACGACATCATGGCCCTGCTGGGCCTGGCCCCCGGCCGGCTGGTGGGGCAGGCCCGGGCGCACATGCTCGACTTCCGTTTCGAGGCGGGCCTGGTCGGGCGAGAGGCGGCCGAGGCGGAGCTGTTCCGCTGGGCCCGCGCGAACAACGTCCCCATCCCCGGCGAGCCCCCCGCACC
>NZ_CEVIVC010000221.1:1172-5596 GCF_982290645.1 Protofrankia sp. CiP1_Cm_nod4 | reverse complement strand
AGTGACAACGTTAATAATTGGTGTACATATGGCAGCGGTTTTGGCTCAACCAGGCCCACGCAATGTCAGTCATCGGCTTCATATATCCGACTGTACAGCCTGGCAATACGGCGGGCAATGCGGCGGCATCGGAGTGGGTGTGACCCGGCCGGAGTGCGTGGACGGCGAGCGGATGGCGCTGGCCGTGCGGCCGGGCCTTGTGCGGCAGGGCAGGCCAGCGGGATGATCATTCCCGCAATAAGGGAGCGGTGCGCGGAGGAGTTTTATTCCCGCCTCCCGCGGGGCCGGGTTTCCTGCGGCAAGGCACCTGTTTTCACGGGTTCTTTTCCGGTACCTCGGTATGCCGTGGAACCGGCGGGGGGCGCCGATGCCGCTGGAACTGGCGTGGCCCTCGACAGGAAAGCCGCGATGCGGTATATGTCTGTGCGTGACGGGGGTAGAGGAAACACGTGATGATCTGGCGCGTCTGCTGGGCCGCTGCGAGACGTGGCTGGAGACGCTCGGAAACCAGGATGACGCCCCGCAGGACGTCGACGAGCTGGCCGCCGACGTCGTCCGCATCCGCAGCCTTCGCACCCGCGCACTGTCCACCCTGCTCAACGTCGGCATGCTCGGCCGCCAGTCGGCCGGGAAGAGCTTTCTGATCAGTGGGCTGCAGGGCCGCCTGGAGTACTGGCTGGTAGACGGCGACGATGACGAGGGCGAGTACACCGGCATACTGCCGTCGTCGGCGAATCCGACCACCGCCTGCCCGTCCACCGTCGTTCCGGTCGGTGACGACCCGTCTGTCAACGCTTCCGGGCGCGGCCTGCTGCGCGTCAAGTTCGACGGCTCTGACTGGGTCGAGATAGGCAGCGACCTGCCGCCCGCCGTCGTCGCCTCGTACGGCGCGGCCGACGGGAAGGTGACCGACCGCCGCCGCGAGCACATCAACCGCCGGGTCCTGGAGATCGAGGTGCTCATCTCCGATGCCCTCCTGCCGGTCAAGCTGTTCGACCTGCCCGGCTCCGAGTCCCCTGACGGGGACCATGACCTCATCATGCGCGGCGCCTGGGCGGAGGCCGACTGCTTCATCTACGTCACTCAGGCGACATCGGCGCTGACGGTCAACGAGCTCGCCCTCGTCCGTGACCTGTACGCCCACCACCTGCAGACCGGGAAGCGTGTGCTGTGGGTGCTCACCGGCATCGACCGCGCCACCCAGCGAGAGCACGGCCAGGCCGCGTGGCGCAACGTACAGGCGACGGACAACGACTATCTGCGCACACACTTCGCCGATGCGGGCGGCGGCCTCGCCGCGTTCGTCGGCGAAGGATTCCTGCCAGTCTCCGCGGCCTGGGAGGCGAAGGCCGCCGCCGAGGAGGCGAACGGGAACGCGACGAGAAATCTCAGGCAACGCAGCGGGATGGACGTGCTGCGCGACCGGCTGCACCAGCTTGTCGAATCCGGCGCCGGGGACCGTCATCTCGTCCAGGTCGCCGACGAAACGAGACGGCTGATCCGCCGCCGGCACCGGCCGATCCGGGACATCGTCGACGCCCATCAGGTTTCCGTCGACGAACTGGCCGCTCAGCAAGCTGCGATCGCCGAGCGGCTGGAGCGTGCGGAGAGCGCCGCGGAAGGCATGCGCACAGAGCTGGCCGACGAGCTGGAGCGCGCTATCCGCGTCAGGCAGCGTCCGTTCGCGGATCTGCCGCAGGAACTGCACCGCGGGCTCGACCAGCTGATCGACGGGGGGAAGCTGGACACCGAGCACGTCCACGAGATCGACGTCCGCCAGGTTCAGCTCTACACGCAGTGGATGGTCGGCCCCGACGGCCCGGCCACCGGCTGGCAGCGTCAGCTGGAGCAGCTCGACGCCAAGGGCCGCACCTTGCTGCGGCTGGCTCTGGGGGACGACGCCACCGGCTCCCAGCTCGTCTCCCCGGAACCGCTCGACAGCCGTCTTCCGCCCCCGCCCGCGGACGCGCGGGGAGCCATGTCCGTCTACAGCCTCGTGCAGATCGCCGCCGGGACGGTCGGTGTGGCCGGTCCCTTGGCAGGCGGAGCAGCCGCGCTGATGACCAGCCTCAGCCTCGCCTCCGTCGCGCTTCCGGTCGGTGCCGCCGTCGCGGCCGCCATCGGCGTTGCCAAGATCACAGAGGTGCTCAAGGAACGGGAGTCGGTGATCCAGAAGGCCCGCAACGAGCGCAAGCGGATGCTCGACGAGCAGGCGAAGCAGGCCCGGGCGGATTTCGTCGAGGCGGCCCGGAGCCAGGGACAGCTACTGATCGACGCGGTCGAGGAGCACCTCGAACAGCACCGGGCCCGGCTGCATGCGACCCTGGCTCAGATCATGGATCGCGTCGACGCCGAGGATACCGTCGCCAGCCGTGAGCTGGTCGCCAGGCTCGCCCCCATCGAGCGGACCGGCCGCGAGATCATAGGGGAACTGCGGGATCTGGCCGACCGCCCGTAAGGCGGTTCCGCAGCCGAGCTCTCACGCCTTCGTTTCAGGATCTCCGCTGGAGGATGTGGATACTGCGCCGGTAAACGGGCGGAATCAAGCGGTCATGGCGACGCATGTCGGCAAGGGCTCTGTCGTTCGTCCACGGTCGGACCCGAGGCGCCGACGAGGACCGGCGGACCAGCCCCGCCTGCGCCGGCGGAGACGAATCCGGTCCGTGCGACCAAGCGGCTGAAGCCGTACGTGCGGTCGATGTGCGCAAGCGAATGCGGATCTTGACTGATTCATGGTCGTCATCGACGTCTTGGAGACGCCCGTTGAATGGCGAGACCGCGGATGCCCTGGGCTCCGCAGGGAAGACGGTCGTGCGAAGCACGACCTCAGGGGTCCGGGGGCCGCCCCCCGGGCAGATATCGCGGCCCCGGCAAAGCCGATCAGAGATCGGCGAGCACGACAAGCCAGCGCGTGCCCCCGGCGGGGAACGGCGAGGAAGGGAAAACGTTCCGTGCTCCTCGAGCGGCTTGTTGACCTTGACTGGGGTGCTCCACCTGCCCTGACTAGGGGGTTGCGTGAGCCTGCCGGAAGGCGTCGATGACGTCGGACGGGATGCGGCCTCGGTCGCCTATGTGGCGTCCGTTGGCGCGTGCCCATGAGCGGATCTGCGCGGGGTCGTGGTCGGGTGGGAGGACGGGGACTGCCGCGACGGCCCTGGGTGGCCGGGCGGGGCTGCCGGCCGTTCTCGCAGGAGTGGAGGTTGCGTGGGCCGACCGGGGTGAGCCGGTGTCCGCTGCTTCCCGCTGTCGGGCGATTCCGGTCATCGCGGCGCGGATTGCCGTGGCGGGGCGGCTCGCCGGGAGGGCGTTCGCCGACGGGAGCTGGGTGATCGTGGTGGTGACGGGTGTGCTGGTCCGGGCGATCTCGGCGGTGCGGTCGTGGTGGGTCAGCACGATGATCTGCCATTGCCCGGCGAGCTCGGCGAGGACGCCGAGCGCGGCCGCGGTTCGTTGATCGTCGAAGGCCATCAGGACGTCGTCGAGGACGACGGGCAGCGGTGGATCGCCGCGGTCCTGGCGCTCACGCTGCAGCTGGCTGATCGCTGCGAGGCGAAGCGCCAGGTAGACCTGGTCCGTGGTGCCTTCGGAGAGCTCGTGCGGGGCCAGCTCCTGCTCGTCGGAGCGGATGACCCGCAGGCTGCGGCCGCCGGTGACGCCGGCGGCGCGCAGGGCGACGTAGCGTCCGTCGGTGAGCCGTTCGAGGAGGCCCCCGGCGTCGGCCAGCAGCGGGGAGGCGTGCTGACGCTCGTACGCGTCCAGCTGGTCACGCAGGATCTCATATTGGATCTTTAGTGTCAGGTGGCGTTCGGCGCTCTCGGCGATGACCGCGAGCTTCTCCTGCGCCAGGGCCGCCAGCTCGGCGGCGTTCGACTGGGAGGAGGTCAGCGCTGCCAGGCGCTCCTCGAGCCTGCCGAGCTCCTGGCGTGCCTGGTTGTGCTCGCCCTCGTGCCGGTGCCGGTCGGACGCCGCCGCCGCCAGCTCGTCCGTGAGCTCCTCGTCGGTGCGGTCGGCGAGTTCCTTGGCGAGCGTGTCCAGGTCCTCGTCCGGTGCGGCGGCGTGGATCCGTTCGGCCGCCCGCGTCCGGCGTTCCACGGCGGCGACGACGAGGCGCCCCCGGGCGGCCGCGGCCGCGAGGCACTCGACCAGCCCGGAGGGGCCAGACCATGGGCCAGAGCATGATGCTCCGCTGGCGGCCGCGTCGGCGTGGTCGCTGTCACCGGCCGGGCCGAGGCCGGCGGTGTCGCGCAGGTCCGTCAGGCGTGCCACCGCGCTGTCCCGTTGCCGGCCGGCCGCGCTGGTCTCGTCGTCGAGGCGGGCAAGATCCGTGTTGGTCCGCTCGACATCGTCGCGGGCGTTCCGGGCGGTCCGCACCGCGCCGGTGAGCAGCTGAAGATCTGTCGGCGGCTGGCTCGACGCGGCCGTCC
>NZ_CEVIVC010000221.1:0-528 GCF_982290645.1 Protofrankia sp. CiP1_Cm_nod4 | reverse complement strand
GACGGCCGCGGCGTGCCGGCTGGCGAGCGTGGCGACGCGCTCGGCGAAGGCGGCGTGGCGGGCCCGGGCGCCGGCGGCGTCCTGGGTGGCCCTGAGGGCTCGGCGGTGGTGGTCGACCGCCTCGGTCAGCCGCCGCCGCCGTTCGGCCCAGCCGTCGGGGTGCAGCGCGGGGGACAGGAGCGCGGCCTGTCGCTGCTGTGCCCAGCGGGCCTGGGCCTCGTGGAGCTCCGCCAGCCGGGCCTGTCGGGCCCGCTCGGCCCGGTCCACCTCCTCAGCGCGGGCTCTGGCTGTGGCGTGGGCTTCCTGCGCGCGGGACGCCTCGTCGAGGACCTGGTCCGCGGCACCGAGCAGGGTGTCGAGATCGAGGCCGGATCCGGTCCCCACCGCCTCGCCGTTCTCGCCGCCGGTCGCGGCCACCGTGTCCACCCCGTCTGTGGTGATCCCGGCGCTGGTGGTGGCCTCCCGGCCGGGGGGAGCGGATGGCGCGGTCGGGGCTGGTGCTCCGAGGCCGGCCGCCGGGTCCTGGGC
>NZ_CEVIVC010000220.1:0-4997 GCF_982290645.1 Protofrankia sp. CiP1_Cm_nod4 | reverse complement strand
ACTGGCGCGGCCGGCGCGGCCGACGCCGCCGGCGGCAACGTCCTCACCCTTGACGTCCTGGCGGCAGGCGCGCGCCAGCTCGCCCTGGCCGCGGCCGTCGGCGCGACCGTGGCCGAGTGCCGAACGTGGGCCACCGCCACGGACCTCACCGCCGCGGAGCCCGCGGCAGGGGGACCCGCCCCCGCAGACCCTGCGGCCGGGGGCCTGGCCGCCGCGGACGCCGTGCTCGCCCGGGTCGAGTCCCGGTTCGCCGCCGACCAGTGGGCGAGCACCGGCGCGTCGATCCTCGACGGCCTGCGGGCCCGGCGGCGCGACGCCCTCGTCGCCTTCCTGGTGCACCGTGACCGGCTGGACGGTGCCGACGCGCTGTCGGCCCGCCTGCTCGTCGACGTCCTCATCGGCCCCCAGGAGATCACCACCCGTATCCGGCAGGCCCTCAACTCGGTGCAGATGTTCGTGCAGCGCTGTGAGCTGGGCCGGGAGGGCCCGGGGATGCGGCCGGACGCGAAGGCGGACGAGGGCTGGTCACAGTGGGTGTGGATGGGCCGCTACCGGGTGTGGGAGGCCCAGCGCCGGATCTTCACGCACACCGAGAACTACGCGGACCCGGCCGCCCGGATCGGCAGGTCGTCGTTCTTCGCCGAGCTGGAGTCGGACCTGTTGCAGTCCGGCCTCACCGACGACGCCGCCGAGGAGGCGTTCCGCGCCTACCTGGACAAACTGGAGAAGATCGCCCGCCCGCAGGTGCTCGGCTTCCACCGGGAGCGGGTCGCCTCGACCGCCCTCGGGGTGCAGCGGGACGTGCTGCACGTGGTCGCCCGCTCCGGTACCGCTCCGTACACGTACTACTACCGCACCCTGGACGACGGGGCGTGGTCGCCGTGGGAGGTCATCCCGGTCGACATCGGCTACGACCAGGTCGTCCCGGTGGTGTGGAACCGCCGGCTGCTGCTGTTCTGGCCGGTGGTGACGCCGGACCCGGACGTCCCGTCGTCCGGCGGCGGCCAGACCGGGCCGCGCAGGCTGACGGAGGTGCAGGTCACGCCCCAGCCGCCGCCGTCGGCCCGCGTCCTGCTGGCCTGGACGGAACGCCGCCACGGCAAGTGGCTGCCCAAACAGCTCAGTGACGCGGCGGACGGCGCCTACGTCACCGTCGGCCGGGCCACCGGCCTGGTGGGGCTGCGCCTGGGCAGTGTGACGCCCGCCGAGCTCGTCATCGCGGTGACGACCCCGCCGCCGGCGCTGCTGTCGTATTCGGAGGTGCCGGTCGGCCGGTTCCGGCTGCGGCCGGCCGGTCTGACGGCCGAGGCGGTGACGGGCACGCAGCCCCTCACCCACAACCCGCCCGGCATGGTGTACCGGCGCGGCCGGGTCGTCGGCGCGTCGCTCGTGGTCGGCTCCGCCCCGTCCTCGTCCTACACGCTGCTGGCTCCGGGTAGGCGACTGAACGTGACCGTCGAGTCCGCCAGCTGGGGGCTCGACGTCGGCTCCGACCTGTTCGTCGCCGACGCCGACCGGACGTTCTTCGCCGCCGGCGGCCGGATGAGCCCGCTCGCGGTCCCGAAGGACTGGGCACTGCGCGGCGCCGGTGTCGTGCTGCCCGCGCAGTACCACGCGCTCCGGCCCGGTGAGGCCGAGGAGCTGGGCGGCATACGTCCCGGTGACGACAGGCTGGCCGCCCTGCGGGCCGTGCTGGGTGACGCAGCGGTCGACGCGCTGCCTGTCCCGCTGTATCCCGCTGCCGGGACGCAGGAGCTCCAGGCATCGTCGTCCGCGCCGGGGCTGCCCGCCGCGGGGCAGGTGCCGTCCCTGCCGGACGTGTCGTCGCTGCTGGACGCGTCGTCGCTGCTGGACGTGTCGTCGCTGCTGGACGTGTCGTCGCTGCTGGCAGGCCCGACAGTGACGGTTACGGTGACGAACCGGATGCTTACCGCCACGCCGACAGGACTGCAACCGCTCGTCCTGCCACCGACCGTTGTTCCTCAGGCGTCCAGCGTCATGTCGGCCCCGGGGCCGGGCTCGGCCATGAGCCTGGCGTCACGGTTCGCCGTCTCCGACATCGTCACGAGCGGGGTGTTCGGCACCATCGGCAAGCTGTCGCTGCCGTCGGTCACCGTCGGTGCCTTCTACCACCCCTTCCTGCCCACGCTGATCCAGGCGCTGGCGGTCGGCGGCGTCGAGGGGATGCTGGCCCGCAGCCTCCAGGTGGCCCCCTGGAACTTCCAGCCGTGGCCGGACACCGGGCGGCGGTTCGACTTCAGGACGGCCTACAACCCGTCACCGCTGTACGTGCGACAGCCGCATCCGGCCGAGGACCTCGACTTCTCCCCCGCCGGCGCCTACAGCTCGTACAACTGGGACCTGTTCTTCCACGCCGTTCGTCTGGTGGCGGCGCGGCTGCGGTCCAACGGCCAGTTCGACGCGGGGCTGCGCTGGCTACGGACGATCTTCGACCCGTCCTGCGCGGCCATGGTGCCCGGAGACGCCCCGGACCCGGTCCGCTCGCGGTGGCAGACCCGGCCCTTCTACGAACGCGCCCGCGCCGACTACCGCCAGCAGCGGATCGAGTCGCTGCTGGCGAACACCGCCGACCCCGCCTTCCAGCTCCAGGTCGCCCGCTGGCGGGAGCATCCCTTCGACCCGCACGCGGTGGCGTCGCTGCGGACCGTCGCCTACCAGAAGGCCGTGTTCATGGACTACCTCGACCTTCTCCTCGACGCCGGCGACCGCCACTTCGCCGCGGGCACCAGCGAGGAACTGAACCTCGCCTACGGCTACTACGCCTACGCCCAGGACATGCTCGGCCCGGCCCAGCCGCAGCTGCCACCGCACGACGCGCCCCCCGCGCACACCTACCGCACTCTCGGCGCGACGTTCGGCGGCTTCTCCAACGCCCTCGTCGCCGCCGAACACCTCGTCACCGTGCCCGACGGCGTCCGGGAGGCCGGCCCGCCGGTCCCGGCGACGGTCCTCTCCCTGGCGACCGTGCCCTACTTCTGTGTCCCCCGCAACGACCGGCTCGCCGGCTACTGGGACATCGTCGACGACCGGCTGCACAAGCTGCGCAACAGCCTCGACCTACAGGGCAACCCGCGGGTCACCGACCTGTGGGGACGCCAGCTCGACCCGGCCCGGATCGCCCGGCTGCTCGCCGCCGGCATGTCCCTGGACGAGGCGCTCGCGGAACTGTCCGCGCCGCCGCCGCGGCACCGGTTCCACACCCTGCTCGCCCGCGCCCTCGACCTGGCCCAGGAAGCCCGCCAGCTCGGCCAGGCCCTGCTCACCGCGCTGGAGAAACGCGACGCCGAACAGCTCGCCGTCCTGCGGGCGACCCACGAGACCCAGCTCCTCGAGCGTATGACCGCGATACGTGACCAGCATCTGAAGGCCGCGCAGCTCGACGAGGACGCCGCGGCCGCGGCCCATCACGCGGCCGGCCTCCGCCACCGGCACTACCTCGCGCTGCTGGCGGAATGGGAGCGGGACCAGGGCCCGGCCAGCGACAACCAGAAACAGCTCGACAAGATCACAAGCGCGACCGACTGGAACATCGTCTCCACGTCGATCCAGGCCACGACATCGCTGCTGAACGCCATCCCGCAGGCCAAGTTCGGCCCGTGGATCTTCGGCGCCGAGCACGGCGGCCAGCAGCTGGCCGCCGTCGTCAACACCGCCGCGGTCCTGGCGCAGATCAAGGCGTCGATCGACCACTCCGAGGGGACGAAAGCCGGCCTGCGGGCCGATCACGAATGGCGCCGGCAGGACTGGGAGTTCCAGCGCGACCTGGCCGCGGCCGACATGGACCACCTGTTCACGCTCGCCGGGGCCGCCGCCGTCCGCAAGGCCGCCGCGCAGCGGGAACACGACAACAGCGTCGAGCAGCTGACCGAGAGCCGCGCCGTCCTCGACCTGATGACCTCGAAGTTCACCAGCGCCGACCTGTTCTCCTGGCAGGCCCGCGAACTGACCGCGATGTACCGGGAGCTGTACAACCTGGCGTTCCGGCTCGCCCGGCAGGCCGAACGCGCCTGGCAGCAGGAGCTCTACCGCTACGACCGGACGTTCGTCAGAGCCGGCGTGTGGGACAGCGAACGCAAGGGCCTGCTCGCCGCCGACCGGCTCGTCGCCGACCTGAGGACGATGGACGCCGCCTGCCTCGACCACGACGACCGCCTGCACGAGGTCACCAGGCCGGTGTCGCTGCGGCTGCTCGACCCGGCGGCGCTGGCCGACCTCGTCACCCACGGCACCGCCACCTTCGTCCTGCCGGAATGGCTGTTCGACCTCGACTTCCCCGGGCACTACCAGCGCCGGATCAGGACCGTCGCGCTGACGATCCCGTGCATCACCGGCCCCTACACGTCGGTCAACGCCCGGCTCACCCTCGACGCCGACCGGATCCGGCGCTCCGCCGACCCGGCGTCCGGCGCGAACGGCGACGCCTACGCCCCCACCGGCGACGACGACAACCGCTTCGAGCCCAGCGGCCGGGCCGGCGGCTCCATCGTCACCAGCCACGGGCAGAACGACCAGGGCCTGTTCGACGGCGGCCAGAACGACGACCGCCTGCTGCCGTTCGAGAACGCCGGGCTGATCAGCCGCTGGACCCTGCGGCTGCCGAAGGACTCCAACAGCTTCGACACCTCGACCGTCTCCGACGTGATCATGACGATCCGCTACACCGCCCGCTACGACGACCGGCTCGCCAGGGCCGCCCGCGAGCACGTCGACACCCTGCTGGCCCGCCCGCCGGCCGCCGACACCGCCGCCGCGGCGGCGCGGCCGGCCCCGCGCCTGCTCGCCGCCCCCGACCTGCTCCACCTCGTCGACCTGCGCGCCGAACACGCCGACACCTGGGCCCGCAACAGGTCGACCCCCACCCCGTTCATCCTCGACGTCTCCCGCGACCGGCTGCCCTACGCCCTGCGCCGCAGCACCCTGAAACTGGCGAAGATCCTCGTCTGGACCGACGCCACCACTCCCGTCACGATCACCAT
>NZ_CEVIVC010000219.1:0-5034 GCF_982290645.1 Protofrankia sp. CiP1_Cm_nod4 | reverse complement strand
TGACGAGTGGATCGCAACCTGCCGTTACCGCAACTTTCCTCATTCGATGGTCGTTGTGTAGTCAACCATGTGGTCGGGAGCGGCTCGCTCCAGCGCCGTGCGGAGGCGTTCAGGTGGGACGTGACAGATCTCGTGGCTCCTGGCGTCTCCCTATGCGCGGTAGGCGTCGCGGCGGTGGCGGATCGAGTGGGTCTCTACGGCACGGCTGGCTTCATCGATGCGGTAGATGATCCGATAGGTGCCACGGCGGGCCGAGTAGTACCCGTCGAAGGGTTCGTTGAGTGGCTTGCCCACTCGGGAGGGGCTGAGTGCGACTGTCCGGTAGACGGCCTCCGTCGCCGCGATCGCCACGTCCAGTGGAAGGTGCTCGCTGAGGTTTCGGCGAGCTTGCCGGGAGAACAGGACCGTGTACGGGCTGGGCTTCTCGGCGGCGCCTGCGTCGGCCTCCTCGTCGCTGGCGGCCATCAGGCCGCCCCGCGGCGGCGCTCCAGCTCGGCCCGGACCTCCTCCACGGC
Organism: Protofrankia sp. CiP1_Cm_nod4; assembly: GCF_982290645.1. NCBI lineage: Bacteria > Bacillati > Actinomycetota > Actinomycetes > Frankiales > Frankiaceae > Protofrankia > Protofrankia sp. CiP1_Cm_nod4. Next base: position 4,519 of record NZ_CEVIVC010000219.1, on the reverse strand, counting down.
GAACGTGTCCCCTGTCGCGAAGTCCTCCCGCGACTGGCGTAGATCGGCCAGGGCCTCGTCATCGGAGAGCAGATCGAGCGTCTCCTGCATCGACTCGTACTCTGCCACCGAGATCAGCATGACGTCGGCCCGGCCGTTACGGGTGATCGTGAAGTGGTCGTGCTCCCGCGCTACCCGGTCGGCGAGCTCGGCGATCCGGGCCTTGGCCTGCGTGATCGAAATAGTCTCCATAGAGGTCAGAATAGTGACCGGTCTGAATCATAGCCAGAATACGGGTAGAAGATCGACTGGTGTCTGTCCGACGCACGGTAGCGCTGCAGCACTCGTGCGCCGACTGCCGGGTGATCCCGGGCACGGGGCCGGTCCCGGGCTGAGGAGGCTGCCGCAGTAGGAAGACAGTGAGGATGGCGACGTCGTCCTGGGGCGGGCCGTCGGCAGGTAGGGGTCCCGGCGTTCGATCTGCTTCCGTGACGACTTGTGGGGTGCCAGAAGCCGGCCTGGGACTGTGGCCCAGGGTGATGCTGATGTACGGCCTGTCGGGGCCGGAGGCACTGTTGCATTGGGCGCAGGCAGGATGCGGTGGATGCGCCGGACCGATGATCAGATCGCCAGGGCGAACTTGGTGAAGGCAGCCGTCAGCCGCTGGCGGGGTTCGGCGTCCGTGTCGAGTTCGTAGCGGCACGCGACCGCGTGGTCATACCCGGTTATACTAAGCGCATGAAGACTGCGATCTCGATCCCGGACGAGACGTTCAACGAGGCTGAGCGTCGCGCGGCCGCACTCGGCGTGAGTCGCTCCGAGTTCTTCACGACAGCCGCCCGTCGCTACATCCAGGAGCTCGACGCCCAGTCCCTGACTGAGCGTATCGACGCCGCTCTTGAGCTCGCGGGTCCCGACGACTCGTTCCAGGACGCGGTGCTCGCCGGCCGGCGAGCACTGGGCGACAGCGAGGGCTGGTGATCAGCCGTGGCGATATTCGCTGGGTCGACCTCGGTGAGGCGGAGGGCAGCCGCCCCGCGAAACGCCGCCCAGTGGTGGTCGTCCAGTCCGCGTTCTACAACGCGAGCCGGTTGGCCACAGTCGTCGCAGTCGTCATCACGTCGAATACCGCGCTCGCCACCATGCCCGGCAACGTCTTCCTCCCCGCCGCGGTGACCGGCCTACAATGCGACTCTGTGGCCAACGTGACCGCCATCGTCACGCTCAACAAGGACGAACTCGGGCACGCTGTCGGCGCTGTCCCGGAGAGCCTCATGCGAGACCTGGGCCGGGGGCTACGTCAGGTACTCGCGCTCTGACGTGTGCGGCAGTGTGCCGCCAACACCGCGGCGGGGCATCACCGCTCGGCACGGACGCCGAACCCCGCCAGCGGCTGACGGCTGCCTTCACTGAGCTCGCCCTGGCGATCTGACCACTCGTCCGACACAGGTCCACCGTGTCCCGGGGCGATGGGGAGACGGCGCTGCCGGAGGCCGGCCGCAGCCCGGTGCACCTCGAGGCGAAGGTGTTCGACCTGATGACCGCGTGGATCGAGCGGTACCGGCGGCAGGCCGAGGAGCGTTACCGACGCCTCGACGCCGTGCTGGCCGCCATGAACGACGACGCCGCCAGCATCACCGGCGTCACCGACATCACCACGAACAACGCCCGTGACGACGAACAGCCGACAAAGGAAAAGGAGACAGCCTGATGAGCACCATCGCTGCCGCCGTGATCGAAGCCGACCAGAACGTACCGATCATCCGGATCACCCGGGACTTCGCGGCCACCCCGGAACAGCTGTTCCGGGCGCACACCGACCCCGCCCTGTTCGCGCGGTGGGTCGGGCCGAACGGACTGCGGACCCGGATCGAGCACTGGGACGCCAGGACCGGTGGAAGCTGGCGTTATGTCGCCGAGCACGACGGCAACGAGTTCGGCTTCCACGGTAGTTTCCACGAGGTCCGCACCGACCGTATCGTGCAGACCTTCACGTTCGATGGTGAACCGGACGGCGTCGCGCTCGAGACGCTGCGGTTCGAGGACCTCGGCGACGGCCGTACCAGACTGCACGCCCAGTCGCTGGTGGACAGCTTCGACAGCCGGGACGCCTGGCTGCGCAGCGGGATGGAGAGCGGGGTCAACGAGGGCTACACCAAACTCGACATCCTGCTTTCCGCCGGTGGAGTCTGAGGTGGTGCTCCCCGGTGTCGCTCGTCCGCCGACCGGCCGGTGAGCGAGTGACACCGGCGGATCAGCGATACCTTCGACGAGCGAGGGAAGCCCCGGTGGTGGTCCGGGTTGCCGAACGGTCTACTCCCGCCATTGTTGCTGGGTGGTCTGGTTGCACTCCCACAGCTGCACCCTCGTGCCGTCCCAGCCGGCGTTGGAATCGGCATCGAGGCACCGGCCGTACGGGGCGCCCCATCCGTTCTGATAGGCGTTTGCCCCCGCGGTGTTACGGTAGTACCACCGTTGCTGGGCGAACCCGTTGCACATCCAGAGCTGTACCTTCCCGCCGTTACTGCCGATGGTGTTCGTGTCGGCGTCGAGGCACATCCCCGGCCACTTCACGCTGTGAATCAACGCTCCGGTATGCAGGTCGCCTTCGTAGTACCACTGTTGCTGGACGGATCCGTTGCACGTCCAGAGCTGGACCCTCGTGCCGTTGACGCCCTGATAGTTGATGTCGGCGTCAAGGCACATGCCCTGCCCGAAACGGTTGCTATGGAGGGTGATTCCGCCGGTAGCCACCGGAGCTGTCGACGTGTCCCGGCTCTGACCGGATTCTTCTGTCACGAAGGGCCTGGGCGAACCGGCCGCCTCGTCCGACGGTGCATTTCCTCCCGATGTGCGAATTATGAGCACGGTCGTGACCATCGCAAGCACGACCGCAGCGCACCCGCTGACAATCCACCACAGCCGTTTGCGGCCTGGACGCCCAGGCGGCTCGGGCGTGTCCGGTGCCGGCTGAGGAGGCTTGAATTCGTCTGGCGACGGACCGGATGATATGAACGAACTGAATAGTTTCAGCGATTTAGGCAGATCGGATGGTCTGGGTGGGGTGGCATCATAGCGGCTGAGATCCGCGACCACGGTGGGAGGCAGCCAGTTCTCGTCGATGCGCAGCCGCTCGTCGGTGGATGCCGCCCGGCACAGCTCGATCAGCTCCGCCGGAGTGGGGCGAGCTGTCGGATCCTTCTCCATGCACCGTTCCAGCACATCGCGGACCCGGTCCGGGCAGCTGTCCCAGTCGGGCTGCCCGTGCACGATCCGGTAGGAGACGGCAGCGTCTCCGCCGAACGGCAGCCTGCCGGTGATCGCATAGTAGGCGGTGGAGCCGAGGGAGAAAATGTCCCCGGACGTGCTCAGAGAGACTCCCTGAGCCTGTTCGGGAGCCATGAACGCAGGCGTGCCGATTCGAACCCCGGTCTGGGTGATCTTTGTTTGGGCGGCTTCGATTGCCCGGGAAATACCGAAATCGATTACTCGGGGGCCGTCCGCGGCAAGAATGATGTTGCTTGGCTTGAGGTCGCGGTGGATCACACCGGCGTCGTGGATGGACTGCAGTGCCTCCGCGACTCCGGCGATCAGCAGCAGGACGGTCTCCGCTGGCAGTGGTCCATGACGGGTGACGGTTACGGCGAGAGAGGGGGCTGCAATGTAGGCGGTGGCCAGCCACGGGCGTGGGGCGTGCGGGTCACAGGCGATGACCGGAGCGGTGTACAAGCCCAGGACCCGTTGGGCGATCTTCACCTCTTCTTCGAAGCGACGCCGGAACTCGGGATCGGTGGCGAGCCCCGGCCAGGCCACTTTGAGCGCGACCTGCCGGCCGCCGGGGGTGTGGGACAGGTACACAATCCCCATGCCGCCCTCGCCGATCCGGGCCCAGAGCGGATATGTGCCGATCTCGCGGGGATCCTCCGGGCTCAGCGGGGTGAACACCGGCTCCCGGCCTCGTCCCGCCTCATCAGGTGTGTTCGGCGGGTTCGGCTGTGGCATGTCTTCCCCCGGGACGGTGCGGTCCGTGTCCGGCGATGTGCTGGTCATCGCTTCTCCGTGTAGCTTGCTGTCCGTGACCATAACGGCATGAGTGGTAGTAATCAGCTCCAGCCACAACAGTATGCATTATTCCGGACACATGTCCGATTGGGTCCGGGGATGTCGACCATGCCGATTTGCGAAGATTGGTAGATTTTGCTCATTATCGGGATGAACTATCCTGATTTGTGGTGTTCGCGGCTCCAGCGGCCTGCACGGGCACACTGCGGGCGCGGCGTTCGAGGCCGTGCTCCGATGTGAAGGGAGCGCTGCGGGCGGGTCGGGGCGTAGATCGCCGTCGTGGCCGCCGTCGAGGCATGAGAGGGCCGGCGGGAAGCCAGCGGAGAGCTGCCCACCGTGCGCGGTGCCGGCGGGGCGCGAAGCTCCGTCGCTCCTTCCGCCGGCACCGCACGACAGAGGTTGGACTGCCGATGTCGTTGTTGAACCGCAGCGCTCAGCGCATGCGGGGAATTTCAGCGTGTGCAGGGGATGCTGAACG
>NZ_CEVIVC010000218.1:4406-5651 GCF_982290645.1 Protofrankia sp. CiP1_Cm_nod4 | reverse complement strand
CCCTTGGGGATGGGCAGGGTCGGTGAGGTCACCGCCCGTAGCCGTCGCGCCAGGGGGTCGACCTCGCCGCGCCGCAGGGTGCGGGGCAGCCGCATCAGTGTCAGCCGCAGTTTCGGCAGGGGCACCTCGCCGGGGCCGCTGCCGATCACGATGTCGTGGATGGGCGTCTCGCCGACCACCTTGCGGACGCGGCGGACCTCGGTGCCGAGCAGGTCGCGCTGGCCGCGTCCCCGGCCCTCAGCGATGATCACTACGCCGGCGCGGCATACCACACGGTGCACGACGTCCTGGTTGCGGTTGACCGCCACGGCGGGGGTGAGCCGCCAGTCGCCGCGCATCCGTTCGATGATCCCGGCGGCGGCGCCGGGCTGGCCCTCCATCTCGGCGTAGGCGGTCTTCTGGACCCGGCGGCTGAAGACGTTCACGGCGCCGAGCAGCCCCAGCACGATCCCGACCGGCAGCCACGTCCACAGTGGGCCGACGAGGAGCCCGAGCAGCACGCCGACGATCCCCAGCGGGATCACCAGGCCGAGCAGTGACCACCACACCACGTGCGGGTCACGCTGCCGGGTGAGCCGGAACACCGTCCGTAGCTGTGTGAGGCGCCCCGCTCTGCCTGCCCCGCGCTCGGCCCCTTTCCCGCGTCCGCTTCCCGCAGTGGTTCCCGCCGCGGCGGGCGCCCTGCCGCCGGATCTGTTTGTGCGCGCCATGACCGCGAGCCTACGACCTGGATCGGGCACGGCTCGATCCGTGGTGCCCGGTGAGCCGGCCGGGGGTCAACGCTCGGTCGCGATGGCCACCCGTCCCGTGCCCTGCGGCCTGGTGCGCACGACCTTCCAGCCGGCCTCGCCGTGCCGGCCGGCACCCACCTGCAGGTCGGCGGCGGCGCGCCAGGCGTTGCGGCGCGCCGTCCGCTGGCCGCCGTGGGGGAGGAGGAGAAGAGTCACTTCTTCGACGGCGGTCAGTAGTGATTTCAGCAGGATCACGTAGATCTCCCAGGCCGGTCGGACGCGCTGTCGGTCATGATCTCGTTCTTGGTCTGCTCGCTGCGCAATGGTTACTGCCGGATGACACTAGTGCCACCGCGGCGGGCCTACCACCGCGTTTATTACTCTGCGTAGTTCGGGTGGCCAGGGGCGGGAATGTCCGTTCTGACGCCTCCCGTGTCCGGACGGGGCTGCTCGGACGCCCGCGGACGGGCGTGCGTGGTGCCGGTCGCGGTGCCGGTCGCGGTGCCGGTCGCGG
>NZ_CEVIVC010000218.1:2152-4152 GCF_982290645.1 Protofrankia sp. CiP1_Cm_nod4 | reverse complement strand
TGCCGGTCGCGGTGCCGGCCGGGAGGCCGACGACGGAGCCGGCCGGGACGGTGGCCTCACCCCCGGCTCCGTTGCCGGTCGTGTTCCCGGCCGCGTCGCCGCGTCGCTCGACCGCCTGCTGGTACATCCGGCCGGCGCGGTAGGAGGAGCGCACCAGCGGGCCGGCGAGCACGCCGACGAACCCCATCCGCTCGGCCTGCGCGCGCAGCTCGACGAACTCCTCGGGACGCACCCAGCGCTCCACCGGGTGGTGGCGGGGAGTGGGCCGCAGGTACTGGGTGATGGTCAGCAGCTCACAGCCGGCGGCGAGCAGGTCGGCCATGGTCGACAGGATCTCCGCGGGCTCCTCGCCGAGCCCCAGGATCAGGTTGGACTTGGTCACCAGGCCCGCGTCCCGGGCCCGCCGGAGCACCTCCAGCGACCGCTCGTAGCGGAACCCGGGCCGGATGCGCCGGAACACCCGCGGCACCGTCTCGATGTTGTGGGCCAGCACCTCGGGCGCCGCCCCGAAGACCTCGGCGAGCTGCTCCGGACGGGCGTGGAAGTCGGGGATGAGCAGTTCGACACGGGTGCCCGGGCAGGACGTGTGGATCTCGCGGACCGTCTGCGCGTACAGCCACGCCCCGCCGTCGGGCAGGTCGTCGCGGGCCACCCCGGTCACGGTCGCGTAGCGCAGGCCCATCGTCCGCACCGATTCGGCGACCCGGCGCGGCTCGTCGGTGTCGAAGGCCGCGGGGCGTCCCGAGTCGATCTGGCAGAAGTCGCACCGGCGGGTGCACACCTCGCCGCCGATGAGGAAGGTCGCCTCCCGGTCCTCCCAGCACTCGTAGATGTTCGGGCAGCCGGCCTCCTCACACACCGTGTGCAGGCCCTTGTCGTGGACGAGTCCCTTGATGTCGGAGTACTGCGGGCCGGTCCGCATCCGGGTGCGGATCCACGGCGGCTTGCGCTCGATCGGCGTGGCCGTGTTACGGGCCTCCAGCCGCAGCATCCGCCGGCCCTCGGGGGCCGGAACCGCCACCGCGGTGCCGGTCGGCGTGGCGGTGGTGACCGCGGTGGCGGTCGGCGTGGCGCTGGCGGTCGTGGTGTCGATGGTCATCGGGCCAGCTCCGGCTCCCGCGTCGGCGACACGCCGCCGGGCGCTGGCGGGCCGTCCGCGCCCGGCGCCGGCGGGCCGGTCGTGCTCGGTACCGGCAGACCGGTCGCGCTCGGTGACCTGGCGATGAAGGCCGTCAGCGTCTCGACCATGTGGCGTTCCACGACGGACAGGGCCTCCTCGACGGTCACGGCCCGGCCGAGCTCCCGGCTCAGGCTGCTCACCCCGGCGTCGGAGATGCCGCACGGGACGATCCTGGTGAAGGCGCCGAGGTCCGGGCTGCAGTTGAGGGCGAAACCGTGGTAGGCGACCAGGTAGCGCACCCGGATGCCGATCGCCGCGAGCTTGCGCTCCCCGTCGGCGGTCCACACCCCGGTGCGCCCGGCCACCCGGACGGCCGGCACCCCGAACTCCGCGCAGACCGCGATCAGCGCTTCTTCGAGGGCGCGGACGTAGGCGACCACGTCCAGCGGCCTGGGCAGCCGCAGCACCGGGTAGCCCACGAGCTGCCCCGGGCCGTGCCATGTGATCTTGCCACCCCGGTCGACGTCCACCACCGGGGTGCCGTCGAAGGGGCGTTCCCACGGCTGGGTGCGCCGGCCGGCGGTGTAGACGCTGGGATGTTCCAGGAGGATCAGGGTGTCGGCCGCCTCGTCGGCGATCCGCCGGTCGGCCAGCGCGCGCTGCAACCGCCACGCCTCGTCGTAGGGCATCAGGCCTGGGCGCATGACCTCCATGAAAATGAGGCTACGCTCACCTGCGGTGTCCTCCCAGCTCCCGCGGCAGGACACCGTGGGCGTCACACTTCCGGCAGCACCCGAGGGGTGACCGGCGTTTCCCGTACACCGGCGGCTGTACCACCGGCAGCCGCGCCGCCATTCGCCGTACCGCCGCCGGTCACGCC
>NZ_CEVIVC010000218.1:0-1817 GCF_982290645.1 Protofrankia sp. CiP1_Cm_nod4 | reverse complement strand
GGCCTCGGCTGTGCCGGCCGCGCCCGGGATCCGCTGGACCCGCCAGGCGTACACGCCCGGCCGGTCGGCGACGGCCTCCACCAGTTCGGTCCCCCGGAAGTGCAGGCCGGCCCCGTCGTCGGTGGCCCAGCCGGCCGGCAGCGTCCCGTCCGCGACCAGCTTCTGGTAGAGCGGACGCCGGCCCGGCTCCGAGTCGTAGTGCGGGGTGTTGCTGAACGGCAGCAGGCCGAGGCCGTCGGTGACCGCCCGCAGGTCCGGCCCGAACGAGTCGGTGGTGCCTCCCGCGTGCCAGCACAGCGATCCCGCGGACACCCCGCCGAGGACCACGCCCGCCTCCCACGCCTCCCGCATGATCACATCGAGGCCGTGGACGCGCCACACCGCGAGCAGGTTCGCCACGCTGCCGCCGCCCACCCAGATCACGTCCTGGCCCAGCAGGTGCGCGCGGATGTCGGCGACGTTCGGCATCGGGAACAGCGCGAGGTGGGAGGCGCGCACCTGCGGGGTGTCGCGGGCGAGCGCGGCGTAGTAGCGCGCGTAGGCGGCCGGGTCGTCGCCGACGGCGGTGGCCAGCAGGCACAGCTTCGGACGGGCCGGCTGCCCGGCCAGGCGCAGCGCGTGGTGGATCAGCGGGCCGACCCGGGCTCCCCAGCGTCCGTCCGGCAGGAAGCCGCCGCTGGTCGCGAGGATGTTCACCGTCCGCCCCTCGTGCTGTGCCCCTTCGTGCTGTGCTCCTTCGTGCTGTGCCCGTTCGTGCCCGTGCTCATCGGCGTCCGCGTCCGTTCGTGACTGTCCGTATCCGGGGCCGGCTGTTCCGTCCACCCGGGCATGTTTCCGCCGTCTGCGTGTTCTACCGTATTCGTGCCGTATGCGGCATGCCCGCTGTACGCCGCGGTCACCGTACCCCGGACCGTTTGCGGACCTGATTGCGGCGCGAGTTATCCACAGTTTGCCGGGGAGGGCTGCACAGAATGGCTTTTTCGGCTTACCGTCACTTTTTGTGACCTCAATGTACGATTCCGCCGGTTCCCGGGGTGGACGGGAGAACCCGGCCGATCCTCCCGTGCCCGGGGTGGTGCTGCGCGCCCGGGTCCGGGATGCCGGCGCCGGGGACGTGTGGGCCGGCCGGGTCGTGGCCACCGGGGCCGAGTGCACGGTCCGGCGGGTCAGGCTGCCCCCGGACGCGGCCGGCCGCGAGGCCGCCATGAGGTCGGCGCGCCTGCTGGTCGAGCTCGATCACCCACATCTCGTCCCGGTCATCGACGTGATCGCGACATCCGAGGGGATCGCGGTGGTGTCGGAGCCGGTCGACGGGGCGGTCAACCTGGGCCGGCTGCTCGGCGTCCGGGAGCGGCTGGAGCCCGGTGAGGTGGTGACGGTCGGGCTGCCGCTGGCCCAGGCGCTGGCCGCGGCGCATGCCGCGGGTGTGGTGCACGGCCGGCTCGATCTTGCCGACGTCCTGCTCGAGCCGAACGGCCGGCCGGTGCTGGCGGGGACGGGCATCGTCGGCCTCAGCGGCCCGCCCACCACCCCGCCGGTGGACGTCGGTGACCTCGCGGGCCTGCTGCTGGCGGCGATGCCGCACACCACCGGGCCGGCCGCGGCCGCGGTTGCCGTCGCTGTCGCGCCCGCTCTGGTGGACGACCCGGGCCGCCGGCCGACGGCACCGGAGCTGGCCGCGGCGCTGGCCCGGAGCTGCAACCCCGCGCCGGTGCGGATGCTGGGCCGGAAGTGGCGTGAGGAGGTGCTGTCCACACCGCCCCTGACGGCACCGCCCCCGACAGCACCGCCCTCGCTGGCGCCGCCCTCGCTGGCAC
>NZ_CEVIVC010000217.1:4759-6100 GCF_982290645.1 Protofrankia sp. CiP1_Cm_nod4 | reverse complement strand
GCGCGGGGGGAGGGCGGCGCTGAACTTCAGGCCGGCCAGGGCCTCGCCGGTGACGTGGGGGAGGCAGAGGCGGGACTGCAGGCCCGCGGTCGCGGCCTGCCAGCTGGCCGGGGTCAGGTCGGTGCGCAGGCGCAGGTAGGAGGCGGCCGGGGTCTGGAGGGGGTCGGCGAGGTCGCCGAGGCTCGCGGTGAGGGTGCGGTTGGCGCCTTCGCCGGCCCAGGTCCACCAACGGACGTCGGTCAGGTCCTCCGTCCGGACGATCATTGTGCCGCCCGGGTGGACGACGTTGAGGTGGTTCCCGCGGACGGCCGCGAGCCGCTGCGCCGCCCGGCGGGTGAGGGGGACCGGCGGGCCGGCGCCGAGCAGGACATCCCGCATCGCTCTGGTCAGCTCGAAGGACGTGGCGCCGTCGGCAGGGGCCAGCCAGCGGGCCCGGCCGCCGCTCTCGGCGGGCTCGACGAAACAGCGGCGGCGCTTCCAGTCGATGTGGGTGACCCGCCAGCTGCGGCCGGCGAGCAGCAGCAGCCGCGGGCCCTCGACGGGGCCGGTGAGCAGGACCGGGTCGGTGCGGCCTATCTCGTCGCGGCCGTGCAGGACGGTGAACTCGGGTGCCGCGGTGAAGACCGCGGTCAGCTCGGAGAAGTGCCGGTGGCCGAAGCGGCGCTCCGCCTCGGGGCCGACGAACAGCATGCCGCCGTCGGAGTCCAGGTAGCCCATGCGGACGAGGTGGCGCACGACCGGCTCCGCCGAGCGGTCGAAGGGCGCGAGGCCGTTCCACTCGTCCACCCAGGCCCGGTCGCCGACCCGGTTCTCCTGAAGGCAGTATGCGAGCAGCTGCTGGGCGACGATGTGCCGTGGCTCCGGCGGTGCGACGACCGGCTCGACCCAGCCGCGGCCCCACAGCAGCAACAGCCCGGCGGCATGCACGAGCGCACTCTCGTTCAGGGCGAGGAACAGGCAGTTGCGAGTCGTACCCGCCCGGCGGCCGGTGCGGCCGAGACGCTGCAGGAACGACGCGACGGTTCCCGGGGCGTTGATCTGGATGACCCGGTCGAGGTCGCCGACGTCGATGCCCAGCTCCAGGGTGCTGGTGGCGACGATCACGCAGTCCCGGGCCTGGGCGAAGGCCTCCTCGGACCGGCGCCGCTCATCGACGGACAGCGACGCGTGCGAGAGGAACGTCGTCACCCCGAGGGAACGCAGCGCCTGCCCGAGCTCCTCGACGATCTTCTTCGAGTCGCAGAACACGAGCCGCTTCTCACCCCGGTGCAGGGCGGCCAGCACCTTTGCCGCGTTCGGCACCGAGGCGACGTAGTCCAGCTCGATCTCACCCGCCGGCGG
>NZ_CEVIVC010000217.1:1957-4564 GCF_982290645.1 Protofrankia sp. CiP1_Cm_nod4 | reverse complement strand
GTGGGCGGCCCGGGTGCCGGCGGCGCGCCGCCGGCCGAGCCCGTCTCGACATTGGCTGGCAACGCGTCGGCAGCGGCCGCCGGCACGGTACCGGTCACGGCCTCCACGCCCCCGGCAGCGGGGGCCGTCGCCGGGGAAGACCGCCGGGAAAGCGCGGCCGGCAGGCCCGGCGCGACGACCTGGGCCGGGCGCCGGCCCGCACCCGAGCCCTGTAGCCAGCGCAGCAGCTCGGCCGGGTTCCCGACGGTCGCCGACAGGCCGATGACCTGCAACCCCCCGATCGACACCGCGTTGTTCGACACCGCGTTCCGCGGAACACAGGGATCGCCGTGCGCGGCGGCCCGTTCGGCGGTTCGTTCCCCTGCCTGTTCGGCGGCGATGATCCGGCGTAGCCGCTCCAGGACGGCGAGGAGGTGCCAGCCACGGTCGTCGCCGGCGAACGCGTGGACCTCGTCGACGATCACGGTGCGGACGCCGGCGAAGAAGCTGCGATGGTCGGTGCGGACGCTGACGAGCATCGCCTCCAGCGACTCGGGCGTGGTGAGCAGGACGTCGGGCCGTTCGCGGCGGATCCGGTTGCGCCGGCTGTCGGTCACGTCGCCGTGCCAGACGGCGGCCTGGCGCCCGAGCCAGCCGGTGTAGGTCTCCAGCCGGGGCGCCAGGTTGTTCAGCAGCGCCTTCAACGGGCACAGGTACAGCACCGACGTCCCCTGCCAGTTCTCGGCCGCCATCTGCGACAGGACCGGGAACGTCGCCGCCTCGGTCTTCCCGCCGGCGGTCGGCGCGAGCAGCAGCGCGTCCGAACCGGCGAGCAGCGGCGCGGCCGCCTCTTCCTGCAACGGCCGCAGCCCCGGCCACCGCAGGGTGTTCACGATGTGGTGCAGCACCACCGGGTGCAGCAGATCCGCCGCGTCGGCGGCGGACGCCTCCGGCTCGACGGTCACGCCGGACCCGGGCCCAGGTCCAGGTCCGCATCCGGGTCCAGGTCCGCGTCCGGGTCCGCGTCCGGGTCCAGGTCGATGTCGATGTCGTCGGCGCGGGCGGCGTTGCGTTCCAGGTCGGTCATTTCGGCCGTGCCGATGGTCAGCGGGTAGTCGCGCCTGGGGGCGAAGTCGTCGAACTGGTCGACCCGGTCGAGCACGTCCCCGACGAGCTTCTTCAGGAACAGCCTGGGCGTGACACCCACCTTCCCGCCGAGCCGCCCGGCGACCGCCCCGGCCAGCTCCTCGAGATAGGCGTCGTCGACGAGCTTCTCGATCCGGCCGGCCGCGTCGCCCGGCGCACCGGCCGCGTACAGGTCCCGGACCCGCCCGCCGAGCTCGACCAGCGACGCCTCGGTGAACCCGGCCAGCCGCAGCTGCACGGCCCTCGGGTTGTCGAACTTCGGGTCGGTGGTGAAGTCGGTCGCCAGCCGCTGCGCGAGCGGCGCGAGCCGCCCCACCCCCTGCGGGCCGTCATAGAAGGCCGGCGTTCCGGTGATGACGAGGAACAGGCCGGGGAAACGGCCGCTGTGGACCTCGTCGATGAGCTGGCGCAGCGCGTTCAGCGCCTTGTCCCGCGCGTCGGAGCGAACCCGCTGCAGGGTCTCGACCTCGTCGAGGACGAGGAGCAGACCGCGGAAGCCGCTGTCACGCAGCACCACCAGCAGCCCCTGCAGGAAGCCGAGCGCCCCGAAATGGTCCAGCTCGCCGCGCACCCCGGCGGCCCGGCGGGCGCTCGCCGCGACGTGCGGCTGCCCACCGAGCCAGGCGAGCACCGCCGCCGCGGACGCCTCGTCGCCGGTGGCCAGCGCCGCCCGGTAGCCACGCAGCGCCGCCGCGAACGCGGGCGCTGTCCGGCCGACGTCGGCGAGCCGCCGGTCGACGAGCTCGCCGACCGCCCGGTCGAGCGCCGCGGCGTCGTCGCCCGTCGCCGCGTCGCCCGTCGCCCCGTCGGTGGCGAGGACGTCCTCCTCCAGCGCGTAGAACCAGCCGTCGACGACCTGCCGCAACGCGCTCGGCGGGAACGTCGCGGTGGTCAGCCGCTCGGTCAGCCGGCGGTAGACGGTCTCCAGCCTGTGCAGCGGCGTCTCGTTCTCCGAGATCTGCACCTCGGCGGCCGCGAGGCCTGCCTTCTTCGCCCGTTCGGCGAGCCAGCGGGTGAAGAACGTCTTCCCGGAGCCGTACTCGCCGCGGACCGCCTTGAACACCGACCCGCCGGCGGCGACGGCGGCCAGATCCTCGGCGGCGGCGCGCTCGAACCGGCCCAGCCCGACCGCGAGCAGGTCCAGCCCGGCCGCCGGCACCGCCCCGCGCCGCAGCGCATCCAGCACGTCCCGGCGCCGCGCCGCGCTGACCTGGCCGGTCAACTGGCCGGTCAAGAGGTCAGCCCGAACTGGGCGCGCAGCAGGTCGACGTTGAGGCGCAGGGTGTGGCCGTCGTCGATCGGCTCCAGCACAGGGTAGTTGTCGATGTTGAAAAGACGCTGGAGGGTCACGGCGAAGCCGCCGGCCCGCGCCGGGCGCTCGCCGGCGCGCTCGGCGACGACGCTCGTCGCCAGGGTGCCGAACGCGGCGAGCAGCGCCCGCACCGCCGCCTCGACCTTCTCCACCGGCACCTTGCGGGCCAG
>NZ_CEVIVC010000217.1:0-1300 GCF_982290645.1 Protofrankia sp. CiP1_Cm_nod4 | reverse complement strand
CCGCCCGACCAGCACGGTGTCGCCGCCACCAGGTCCGCCCCCAAGGCCGCCACCACCAAGGCTGCCGAGGAGGTCTGTCGTCTCCAGTGACCACCAGCGCGGGCGCTGGTCGGGCAGCGGGCGCCAGCCGGGCGGCAGGTCGCGGCTCGCCGACGCCGCGGAGAGGCGGAACGGCAGAAAGGCCAGTACGGGCACTGTCACCTCGGCCGGCGCCGCGCCGCCGTGGTAGCCGCCCCTGCGGCCCAGGTAGTGCACGGCCGGGTCCCACAGCGCGACGATCCGCCCGCCGGGCGCGAGCACCCGTGGCCCGGCCAGCGCCACCTCGCCGTCCCGGGAGTCGTTGTCGCCCGAGCCGGGGACGCGGTGCCGGGCGGACGCGGCGTCGGCGGCGGCCAGCGTCCCGGAGCGGTGGTCGACGACATGGCCGTGGTCGCTGGTCAGGATGACCGCCCGCCCGGCGGTCCGGGCGTAGCCCAGCACCGCGCGCAGCCGGCCGACGTCGGCCAGGCTCCAACCGCCGTCGTCGCGCGGCCGGCCCCGCTCGAGCGTGTCGTCGACCGTGTTGATCACGACCGCGACCAGGGGGGTGTCCGAGGTCAGCGCGTCGGCGAGCTCCCCGTCGAGCGCGGCGCCGGGCCTGCCCGCCAGGTCGGCGTGGTGGAACAGCCGGGCAGCCCGCCGGCCCCAGCGCGGATGGCCCTCGAACTCGGCCTTCTCCTTCGTCTTGTCGCCGGTGAGCAGCCGGCCGGCGAGCAGTGACGTCCGCGAGGTGGCGGTCACGGTCGGCAGCACGGCGACGGCCGCCCGCCGCCGTGCGGAGCCGGCCGGCTCACCGTTCGGCCCACCTGGGAGGGAGCCGAGCGGGTCGCACTCCTCCCAGCGTTCGCGGCGCAGTTCGGCGGCGAGCTGGACGGCGACGGCGGCGCTCATCCCGTCGAGCACGACCAGCAGCGCCCGGCCGCCGCGGGCGGCCACGACCGGCGCGACCACCCGGTCGAGGATCTCCTCGACGCACAGCGGCCCGGCCGGCGCCGCCGCGGCGGCCGGGGCCGGCCTGCCGGTCGTGCTCCACCGGGCGAGCAGTTGCGCGAAGGCGGCGTCGAGGGCGCGGCGGCGACGGGCCGCCACCCGGTAGAGGTCGCCGTACACCGCGCCGATCGCGGGCGTGGGGTCGCCGACGGCCAGGTGACCGAGCGCGATGTCGACCCAGGCACCGTCGTCGAGGTGGGCGTCGAGGGCGCCGGCCAGCGTCGTCGGCTCGCCCGCCCGCTCCCGGCCGGGGCGCTGCCCGCCCGTGGAG
>NZ_CEVIVC010000216.1:3920-5436 GCF_982290645.1 Protofrankia sp. CiP1_Cm_nod4 | reverse complement strand
GGTCACAGGTCGTCCGCGTCGTCGTCCCGGCCGCTCCGGCGGGAGCGCAGGCGCCCGACGACGCGGACGACCTGTGACCACTGGCATCCGACGAAGACCACGAACCCGGCCGCCGACGCGACCGGAAGCGCGAGCCAGACGGGAGCGACGGCCGACGCGACCAGCCAGGAGGCCGCGCCGGCCGCGGCGGCGGCCAGCACCTGCGGGCCGACCGCCCGCGCCAGCAGCCAGGGGGTGATCCGGAAGGGACGCAGCGCCAGCACGTATATCGGCAGCGTGACCCCGACGATGACCACCGCGTGGGCCGCGCCGGCACCGGCGATCCCGTTGCGCCCGACGCCGATGATCATGGCTGGGATGAGCGCCGCGATCCACAGCACCTGGATGACGAAGATCTCCCGGGTCCTGCCGAGCGCGACGAGGAAGTCCGACAGCAGCTCGACCATCGTGCGGGCGGCACCGAAGATCGCAAGACCCGCCAGCGCGCCGGCGGCCGCGTGCCACTTCGACCCGTAGACCACGGCGACGAGCGGGCCGGCCGCCCCGCCCATGATCAGACACACCGGTATCGTGATCGTGGCGACCATGGACGCCGCGGCGGCGAACCGGGCCGGGAGCTGCTCGCGGTCCTCGCTGACCCGCGCGAACGCCGGCATGGACACGGCCCGCACCACCGCGCTGAAGACGTTGATCGGCCAGCCGGACATGTTGAAGGCGAGCATGTACAGGCCCAGCTCGACGGCGCCGAGCTGCCGTCCGATCACGATGTAGTCGACGTTGAGCAGGGTGAACGCGACGACGTTGGCGCCGGTGAGCGGCAGCCCGAACGCGAGCAGCTGACGGGCCTGGGCCCGGCTGAACCCCGGCCGGACGCGTTCGGGGCTGAAGTGCCGCAGCAGCACGATCGAGACCACCTGGCCGGCGACCCGGGACCAGGCCAGCGCCATCGCCCCCCAGCCGGACACGGCGAGCAGGATCACGACGACCGCGGACACGACGGTGTTCGCGGAGTCGGCCATGAACTGTTTGTCCTGGGCGAAGTCCCGTTTGAGCAGGGCCGAGGGCACCGCGCCGAAGCCGGCGACCACGACGGTGATGGACAGCACCCGGACGGCTTCCGCGGCCTGGTCGGATCCCAGCGCCCGGGCGAACACGTCCGCCGTGGCCACCATGATCGCGCCGAGCGCGGCCGCGGTGCCGATGGAGATGGTCGCCACGGTCGGCGCGATCCGGCGGCACTCCTCGCGGCTGCCACGGACAAGCGCCGCGCTGACCCCGAGCTCGCTGACGTTGATGACGATCGACAGGACGGTCAGGGCGACGGCGAAGACGCCGAAGTCCGCCGGGGCCACCAGGCGGGCGACGAGGATGCCGACGCCGAACTGGCCGAACCGGGACAGCGCCACGTTGAGCGTGGTCCACATCGCGCCGCGGCGGACCATCTGGTCGAGGTTTTCCGTGTCGCCGGACGCGTCGCCGGCCGTGCCGCTGTTGTCGCTCGTGCCGTCCTTGCCAG
>NZ_CEVIVC010000216.1:0-3838 GCF_982290645.1 Protofrankia sp. CiP1_Cm_nod4 | reverse complement strand
CTACGCCGTCTTTGCCGGCCGTGCTGCCGGCGCCGTCGGTACCGCCCGTGCCGCCCGTCGTGGGGCCGGTGCCGGTCGCGACACCGCCCGCCGGGGCACTGGGGAACGGGATTCTCCGCAGCCGCAGGGTGGTCTGATCGACCTCGGAGCCGGAGCCGGAGCCGGAGCCGCTGTCACCCGTCGGGGGGCTGCGGAACGGGATTCTCTGCAGCCGTACGGTGGTCCGCTCGACGGGCGGATCCCCGGTCGGGGGGGCGCCGTCCATCCAGATGAAGTCATCCGTCCCGGTGGTCGCGCGACCGGGACGGGTGGCGTCGGAGGTCATGACGCGTGGCTGTGGGCCGTGCCGGTGCGTGCCATGCGATCACACGCCGTTCCAGCGCCATCGCCGCCAGCGGATCTTGTCCTCGATCGTGCGGTAGGTGGTGAGCGCGGTGACGGCGGAGCGGTGCTCGCCGGCCCGCCGGGCCACCGGGATCGCCCGCCACGCGGCCAGCGCCGGAGCGTCCGGCCAGAGCTCCCGGGCGAAACGCAGGTAGGAGTCGACGAGGTCGCCGTCGTGCTCCGCCCGGCCCTCCGAGCAGATCCGGCGGACCTGGCCGAGCGCCTCGTTCGCCAGCGTGCGCCGGACCGTCGTGAGCAGGCCGTCGGCGTCCGGGATGCCCGCGGCGCGCCCGGTGAGGACGACCTGGAACGCGTCCCAGCGAGCTCGCAGGTCGGTGAGGTGCCCGGCATACACGGTGCGTTGCATACTGGCCGCGTGCACGCGGTAGTAGGCCTGGTCGGTGCCGTTCACCCGGCCGACGTCGGCCACCGAGGCCGCCCGCAGCCACATTTCCAGGTCACCCGAATGCGGGAGATCGGGCCGGTAGCCGCCGATCTCGCGCTGTACCGAGGTCCGCAGCACCACCTCGGGGTTGAAGATGCAGTTGATGCCCGCCCGGCAACGTAACCGGATCCATTCCGGCCCGTCCCAGATTGTCCAGTTCCGGACGCGGGTGCGCGGTGGTTTCGGTGGCCTGCCCTCGTAGAGATGGGTGGGGTGGCCGTAGGCCATGCCGACGGAGGGGTTCGCCTCCAGCAGGGCGGTGGCCCTGGCCAGCGAGCCGGGCAGCAGCAGGTCGTCCGCGGAGAGCAGGACCACGTAGTCGCCGGTCGCCTCGGCCAGGCCGTCGTTGTAGGTGGCGATGTGACCGCGGTTGGCCGGATGCCGGATGACGCGGACCCGGCCGTCGGCGGCCGCCAGCGCCGCCGCGACGGTCGCGCTGGCATCGGTCGAGGCGTCGTCGACGATGATGACCTCCGGGTCGACACCCTCCTGCGTCAGCACCGTCTCGACGCACTCCGCGAGATAACGCGCGTAGTTGTAACACGGCACCACGACGGAGACCGTCGGGCGTCGGCTCAGCGTCCCGGCCGGAACACGCCTGCTCATCTACCGTTACCCCCCGTTGGTGCCGACGCGGCGCGCGCCCGGTCCTGCCCCGAAGACGTTGATGATCGTATTCTCGACGCCGAAGACCGTGATCAAATCATGCTCCCGGCTCGCGCCCCACCCTCTGCCGGCGGGATCCCCGCCGTGCCCGGGCTCCCGCCGGAACGGCTTCCGGGCCCTGGTCACGGAAAACAGCGACCGCGCTTCCCGATGATCGCACTGCTGGTGAGCCCCCCGGCGGCATGGGCATGACAACAAACCGGACATGCCTCGAACCCGGACGAACTTTAGCAGCTTCCGGCGACGGCCATGCCCTGCCGGATCCATGTTCTGTCGGGCCGGGCACGGATTGGCGTCCGCTCGGGCCCGTCGGGGCGATTCGCGGAATCAGCGGATTCGCCGGACCCTGGTGCGCGGCCGCCCGTGCGGGCAGGCCATCATCTACGGGGGGACGGGCACGGCAGGGGGGAAGCCATGAACGATTCGGCCGGGAACCGGCATACAACGCGTGACCAGATCACGCGCCGGGCGGGGCAGATCGCCCGGATCGTGCGCGAGGACGGCACCCGTGGGCTCGCCGGGCGTGTGCTGCGGGCGGCGTCCCGGCGGCTGGACGATCCGTCGGGCGCGTTGCCGGTCCGCGCGCGGGAGGTGTTACGGGCCGGCCCACTGACGCCGATGCCGGCCGGGGCGCCGGGGGCGCCATCGCCGGTGGGAGCGCCCGAGCTGGAAACGCCCGAGCTGGAAACGCCGGAGCTGGGAGCGCCGGGGGCGCCGACGCCGGTGGGAGCGCCGCACGCGGCGGTGCCGGTAGCGGCGGCGGAGGCGGCCGGCCCGTTTTCAGCGGGGCAGGCCGTGCCGGCGGACGCGTCCGGGGCACCCGCGGGGGGCACCCGCCCGACGGTGCCCGCCGCCGCGCGCGACGACGCCCCGCTGGTCGTCAACTGGGTGATGACCCCGCCGCCGCCGGGCTCCGGCGGGCACACCACCCTGCTGCGGCTGGTCGAGCACCTGGAGCGCCGCGGCCACACCTGCCGGCTGTACTTCTACGATCGCTACGCCGGCGACATACGCGCCCACACCGAGGTCTTCCGCGGCTACTGGCCGCGGATCCGCGCGGAGGTCGCCGACGCGACCGGCCCGATGCTGCCGTGCGACGCCGTCTTCGCGACCTCGTGGCAGTCGGCCTACGTCGTGGCCGATCCGCGGACCCCGGGCCGCCGGTTCTACTGCGTCCAGGACTTCGAGCCGCTGTTCTACCCGGCGGGCACCGAGAGCCTGCTGGCCGAGAACACGTTCCGTTTCGGCTTCCACGGCATCACCGCCGGCCGCTGGCTGGCGGCGAAGCTGACCGCCGAGTACGGGATGCCGTGCGACCACTTCGAGTTCGGCGCGGACACGGACGTGTACCGGGTGGACACGTCCGCGCGGCGGCCGGCCCGGGACGGGGTGGTCTTCTACGCCAAGCCGAGCACACCGCGGCGTGCCTACCCCCTCGGCCTGCTGGCGCTGGAGGAGTTCCACCGGCGCCACCCGGACGTGCCGATCCACCTCTTCGGCGAGAACGTGACAGCCCTGCCCTTCCCGGCGCACCGGCACGGCGTCATCACACCGGCCGAGCTGAACGCTCTGTACAACAGGTGCGTGGCTGGGCTGTGTCTGTCGGTGACGAATGTCTCGCTCATCCCGTTCGAGCTGTTGGCCGCCGGCTGCGTCCCGGTCGTCAACGACGCCCGGCACAACCGGCTGGTACTGGACAACCCGTACGTGTGTTACGCCCAGCCCACGCCCGGTGAGCTGGCCGCCGCCCTGTCCGAGGTGGTTGGCATGGCCTCGGCCGGGCAGCGGGAGGAGCGGGCGCGGGCCGCCGCGGCCGGCGTGGCCGACCTGCCGTGGGACGCCGCGGGCACGGCCATCGAACGGGTGCTGCTGCGGGAGCTGCGCGGTGTCCCGGCACAGCGGGCGTCCGGGCCCACCGAGTCCGCCGAACCCACCGGGCCCACGGAGCCCGCCGAGCCCACGGAGCCGGCCGAGCCCACGGAGCCCGCCGAACCCACGGGCTCCGTCGGCTCCGGTGGGCCCGCCGGAGCCGTGCGGTCCACCGGATCCGCCGGCCCGGCGCTGGTCGGCGTCCCTGGCGAGGTGTCCCGTGAGGTCCATCGGGGCGCACCTGCTGAGGCCGGCGTCGAGTAGCCCGCGGCCGTCCGGCCCCGGTGGCGGCCGGCCGTCCCGGCCGGTCCACGGCCGGGTGACCTGGCCGACGGCTCCCGCGCCAGCCGGTTCCTCGTGCCGGCCGGCTGTCCGCTCGTCCGTGCCAGCCCGTCTGTGCCAGCCCGTCCATGCCGGCCGGTCTTCCGTGTCGGCCACCCGCGCCCGCCGGCCGGATCCCGACGCGACCGGCCC
>NZ_CEVIVC010000215.1:5759-6383 GCF_982290645.1 Protofrankia sp. CiP1_Cm_nod4 | reverse complement strand
GGGCTGAAGGGCTGGCCGGTGATGTCGTTACGGTCGTCCGGGGCGTAGTCCCACACGACCTCGTCGGCGCCGATGTAGTAGGTGCGCACCCGCCCGGTCGGGTGGAAGGCCTCGCCTGCGACCTCGTTCCAGTACGACCCGGCCGCGCCGTCCTGCGGGCTGGGCGCGGGCCCGTCCGTGCCGTGGGCGCTGTGGGGATCGGGGACGCCGTGGGGATCGGGGACGCCGTGGATATCAGGGGTGCCGTGAGTGTCGGGAGCGCCATGGGCGCCTGGCGTGTCGCCCACGGCGGGCCCGGCGGTCGCCGCGGCGAGGAGCAGCGTCAGCATGCCCGCCATCGCGGCACGCCGGGCGTGCCGCCGCGCCCGGAGCCACGGCCCACCCGGCGTGCCCGGACCGTCTGGCCCTCCCGGGCGTCCCGGGTGTCCCGGGCCTGTCGGAGCTGTTGGGCTGGCCGTCGTCCCTCGGCCGTCAAAGAATGATCGCGGCGCCGCTGCCCTCCCTGGCGATCTGCCCTCCATAGCTGTACGCCTGCCGGCGCGCAATTCCTTAATCACGGAGCGTGACAGTAACTGATTGTGAGTGAACCTGTCCGGTAGGGGTCCGCATCATCCACTTACACGG
>NZ_CEVIVC010000215.1:1829-5212 GCF_982290645.1 Protofrankia sp. CiP1_Cm_nod4 | reverse complement strand
GTGGCGAACCGTGCCGGCCGCTGGACCCCTGCCCGTGCGTCCTGGTGCATTCTTGTCGGGTCGGTGCGGGCGGGATCCCGGGAGCGAGAACGGACAGCGATGAGCATGACCGAGGACGCGACGGTCGACGGGAGCGCACCGGCGCGGTGCGCCTACCCGGGCTGCGGCCAGCCGCCGAGCGCGCCGGCCGGGCCGGGGCGTCCGCCCGCGTACTGCGACGATCCCGTCCACAACCGGCTGTCGGCCTACCGTCGTCGACGGGAGCTCGCCGGGCAGTCCGGGCCGGGAGCGGCCGGGGCGGGGACAGCTGTCGGCAGGGCCGGCTCGGAGCGCGCCGTGGGCGCGCGGGGGCGGGCCGACGCGCTGGCCGAGCAGATCACCGCGCTGGCCGGCAGCCTCACCCAGGCGCTGGACGCCTTCGCCCGGGAGATGACCGCTCTCGGTGACATAGCCGCCACCGAGGCGCGGGTGGAGACGGTCGAGGCGGAGGCGGCCGAGCGCGTCGCCGAAGCGATCGCCCGGGCCGTGCGCGCCGAGCAGGCCGCCCGGGAGGCGCAGGCCGTCCGGGACGAGTCGGAGGCCGTCGCCGCCGAGGCGGTCGGCGTGGTCGACACGCTGGAGGAGCGGATCACCGCCCTGGAGGCCGAACGCGACGCGGCCGCGGCGGCCCGGGCGCAGGCGCAGGGGGCGCTCGAGCAGGCCCGCGCCGAGGCCGCCGCCGCGGCGGAGGCGGCGCGGCAGGACGCCGAGGCACGCCTGGAGGCGCTGCGCGCCGAGACGGCCGCGGACATCCGCCAGGCGCACCAGGCCGCGGACGCCGCCGTCCGGGCGGCGCGTGACGAGGCCGCCGCGGCGGTGGCCCAGGCCCGGCAGGACGCCGCGCAGGCGGCTGCCGCCGCCACCGCCGCCCGCGACGCCGCGCGGGCCCGGGCCGAGGCCCTGGAGCACACCACGGCCCAGGCCCGGGCGGAGGCCGACCGGCTGCACGCCGAGCTGGTCCGTCAGCGTGACGCCGCGGACGCGGAGATCACCCGCGTGCATGCCGACGCCGACCGCAGGCTGGAGGCGGCCCACCGGGCCGCGGACGAACGCCAGGCGGTGCTCGCCGAGGCCAGGGCGGACGCCCGTTCCCGGGCCGAACGTGCCGAGCGTCAGGCCGACGAGCTCACCTGCGAGCTGCGCGCCGCCCGGGCCGGGCTGGCCGCGGCATCCGGCCCGGTGGCGGCGGCGGAGCCCGTGCCGGCGCGCCATCCGGTGGACCCGCCGGTCACCGCCGCGACGGTCGGATGACGGTGGCCGACCGCCGTTGCCGGCCATCGCGGGTAGCTGTCGGGGCGCGGCCGGCCATCATCCGTCGGGATCCGTCGGGCTACGGGCGAGATCGGTCGGAGAGCGGTCGAAGAGCGTCCGACGCCACAGGCTCTTGACCCTGCCAATGACGGTCAGTTACGTTCACGAGCGGACTGGAATCATCGGCTGCGGCATCCGCTCGTCGGCGGACGTCACGAGCAGTTGAGCCGCCCAGGCGGGGGCCGTGCGCGGCCCGGGCGGGCAGCCCAGTCCGTGACGGCGCGTCCCCGGGCGCCGACCATGGAGGTACAGGTGTACAGGGCCAGGTGGAAGCCAGCGGCGGGTGCCGCGGACGACCGTGCCATGCCGGCGTGCGGCTTCACCGTCCGTCGGTACATCGACACCTGCCGCGTGTCGAGCACGGCCTGTCGACCGTGACCTGAGTACCCGCTCGGACGTCGCGACCGCCGGGCGGCCTGGCTGCCGTCCGGCGCTTCTTCGCCGTCGTCCCCGCCACGCCGTCCCAACCGGTGACCCGGTGCGCGGCCGGGCCGAGCGGGCCCAGCGCGGTACCCGGCCCGAGCCGGCATATCCTATGTGATCTCCATGGCGTCCCGTAATCAGCGCGGTGATCCATCCGCTGGTGGACGCCGGACCCCAGCGGCAGGAACGGCACGATGACGATCACCAGCACCGATGTCCCGCGGCGGGGCGGCACCGCCCTGTCGGGCGGCTTCGTCCTGCGGGGCGTGCACGCCCTTGACGAGCACGGCTACTTCGACGGCCCGGTGGACGTCGCGGTACGCAACCGGCACATCACCAACGTCCGGCCGCGTCTCCCACTGGACGCCGACGCGGTCGATGTCGACGCGCACGGGCTGTGGCTGATGCCCGGCGTCATCGACTGCCACTCCCACGTCACGCTCTGCACATACGATCCGCTGGAGATGATGACGACTCCGCTGTCGGAGCGCTTCTTCCAGACAGCGGCGATGCTGCGCCGCACCCTGGCCGCCGGGGTGACGTACGTCCGGGACGCCGGCGGCGCGGACGCGGGCGTGCGTGACTCGCTGCTCGCCGGGCACATTCCCGGGCCGCGGCTGGCGGTCTCGGTGGTCGGGCTGACCCGCTCCGAGGGCCACGGCGACGGGGCGCTGCTCGGCCCCGGCCTGGAGGCGCCGGAGACCCTGACGGCGCTGGGCTACCCCGGCCGGCCCCGGCATGTCGTCCGGGAGCCGGACGGGATGCGCGCGGCGGTCCGCGCGGTGGTGCGGGCGGGCGCGGACTGGGTCAACGTCTTCGCCAGTGGCGGCATCATGTCGGTGCGCCCGGGGCAGCCGCTGCCGGAGTTCACCGCCGCGGAGCTCGCCGCCGCGGTCTCGGAGGCGGCCGCCTTCGGGCGTGGGGTCATGGCGCACGCGCTGGGGGCGGGCGCCGTCGACGCGGCGGTGTCGGCCGGCGTCCGCTCGGTCGAGCACGGGATCGGTCTCACGCAGCGTGAGGCCGACCTGATGGCGCGGCGGGGCGTCACGCTGGTCCCGACCCTGTCGCCGTACCACGAGCTGGGGCAGCTGGCCGACAGCGGGCAGCTGCCCCAGTGGGCCGCCGACCGTGCGCACGTGACCCGGGCCATGCTCGCCGACACGGTCGCGGTGGCCCGTGACGCCGGGGTCAGGATCGCTCTCGGCAGCGACAGCCGGCACCGGGACCGCCACGGCACCAACCTCGCCGAGATCACCCGGCTGCGCCAGAGTGGACTGTCGGTGTCCGAGGCCCTGCTCGCGGCGACAGCCAACGGTGCACGCCTGTGCGGTATCTCGGAAAGTGTCGGTCGTATTGCCCCACGCTACGAGTTCGACGCTATTCTGCTGGACGAGGATCCGGGCGACCTGTCGCTGTTCGAACGTCCCGACGCGGTGACCGGGGTCTTTCTCGGCGGTGTTCCCGTCGTCCCGCACACCCGCCTGCCCGCGGCCCTGACCGTACCCGCGGGCGGTGGCCTCCGGCCGTCCCCGGTGCCCGGCCCCGTGGGTGACCTGCCGCCGGCGGTGAACCCCGCGACGCCCTGAGTACTTCGGCCCGTCCGCCACCGG
>NZ_CEVIVC010000215.1:0-1498 GCF_982290645.1 Protofrankia sp. CiP1_Cm_nod4 | reverse complement strand
CCGGATTCCCTGCCGGCGGCGGGCCGATGTGCTGTTGCCGGCGTGTCACCACGGTGTGTCCGGCGGCGCACCAGCACGGAAAAGCAACCGAACAAAACCCGCTAATACTCGCGAACGCGCAGATTCCGCCGCTCTTTTCGGCGCGTGAATCACCGGAGAATTTGCCCGCGGGGGCATTGCTCTTCGCGGTTGCCGGTGCGCGTTCGTCATACGGGGCTTATCGTTGGTCCGAACCCCTCACGGAACAGCGGAACATTCGACGTGAGCGGTTCGCAGTGATCATCGGGGGCGGCGGTTCACGCCGCGCGACCGTCAGGAGGGTCATCGTGCAGCACGCCGAGAAGATCAGTAATGAAATGCGCAAGGCGATCGACAACTGCATGTCCTGCTCGACCACGTGTGAGGAGACGATTGCCTACTGCATGGACATGCCGGGGACGATGATGGACGCGGCGAGCATGCGTATCCTGATGGACTGCGCGGCCGTCACGAAGGTCTGCGCGGACATGATGTGCCGCATGTCGTCGATGTACCGGGAAATGTGTGGCATCTGTGCGCGCATATGTACGATGTGCGCCGAAATGGCCATGAAGATGCCCGGTGACGCCCAGATGATGAAGCTGGCGGAAGCGTGCCGCGCATGCGCCGCATCCTGCCAGATGATGGCCGGTGCCACGGTCTGAGCCTCGGCTCTGACGTCCGCCGCTCCCGCCTGGCCGGCGGTGGCGGGGACGTGTCGTCGTCGGGTCCGGGACGTCACGGGGTGCTCGCGGGAGTGCCGCCCGGGCCGCCCGGGCCCGACGGAAAACCACGGAAAATCCACGAACGCCCCCTGGGGCCGTTCTCGTCCGGCGTTGTTCGTGGTCCGTGGCCGTTCGTGCTTCGCGGCCGGCGCCGGCTGTTGTCGCCGTTGTTCGACATTACCGTCGGTGCCGGCCGGAATACTGGCCGGGATATTCGGTCAGCCGGATTTCGCGGCGGCCACCAGGGCGGGCGGTGCGGTGTCGACGCCGTCCCGGTGACGGATGTCTTTCCGGACCTGATAGACCCAGCTTCTGCTGACTTTCACTCCCTGCGTGGCCAGTAACGCGACGGCATCGGCGGCGGCACCTCCGGTCTGTTCGAGCGCGCGGACAATGGCATCGCGTTTCCCGGCCGCGTCCAGTGCGGTCAGCGTAACAGGAAGTGATGTGGACGCCGCCGTCGTGGATATCGGGACGGGCTCGTCGCGCCCCGCGCCGGATCTGTCGTCGCCCGGCTTCTCGGCTTCGTCCGGGTTGCCGGCTGGCCGGGTGTCCGACGGGACACCGGCGCCCGCGTCCAACCGGATGATGCTGCCCGGATCCGGGCGGGCGGCACCACCGGGCGCACCGGCCGGGACGCCGTCGGCCGGGATATCGGGCGCTGTCGGCGCTGTCGGCGCTGCTGGCCGTGCGGGCGCTGTCGGCGGTGCGGGCGCCGCTGGTGGTACTGGCGGTGTTGATGCGCTGTGGTGAAT
>NZ_CEVIVC010000214.1:4943-6042 GCF_982290645.1 Protofrankia sp. CiP1_Cm_nod4 | reverse complement strand
AAGGGGCGCGGTCGCGGTGGTCGGTGGCGTCGTGGGGGTGGTGGCCGGTGGTGGCGTACCAGCAGAGGGTCACTGTCTGGCAGGCGAGGCCGAACGGGATGGTGCGTTCGACGGCGTGGGCGGTGCGGTTGTGGGCCTGACCGACCCCGAAGATCTGCTTGGCGTCTTCGATCATGACTTCGACCGACCAGCGGGCGGCGTACCGCTCGACGATGTGGGCGGGTTTGGTCAGGGTGTCGGTGGTGACCAGCGCCAGGTCGTAGGTGCCGGCGCGGCCGGTGTGTTCGCGTACGAGGACGACGGTGACGGGGCGGGGGCCGAACACGCCGTACCACAGGCAGCGGATCGCTGCGGCGTGCACGGTGGTGGTGTGGCCGTAGCGGGTCACGGGGAGCGGGGTGAACGTCGCGGTGGCGGCGAGTTGGGCCAGCGGGCCGAGCCGGTCGCCCTTGAGGCGGGGGCGGCCACGCCGGCCGGTCCGCGGCGGGGCGGGGGCGAACAGGGCCGCGTCCTTGCGCAGCCGGGTTGTCCAGGTCACCGACGCCGGCAGGCAGCGTAGCTCGTCGCCGGCGTAGGCGGCGTCCGCGACGACGTGGACCCGCCGGCCGGGCAGGGCGGCGGCGAGCTGTTCGACGGCGCGGGCAGCCAGCCACAGCCTCGATGCCGAGACGGTGTCCTTACGCACCAGCCGTGCCAGAACCGGCAGGCAGACCGGCCGGTCCAGCATCGGCAGCGTCACGACGATCCCGACGATCACCCAGTTGTTGCCGTAGCCGACCTGGCGGGCGTCCTTCGCGCTGCCGTCGTGGAACCACCCGGCGGCCCATACCTTCTTCCCGGTCCGGTGGAACAGGGTGTCGTCGACGGCGACGGTCACCGGTGCGGTGTCCGCGACGAGTAGCCGCACGACGAGGCGGGCCAGCCCGATCCCGAGCTGGGCGGGGTCCCAGCGGGCGGCGGCGAAGAACCGGTGCGCCCGGTCATGCGGCCAGGACCGTGACAGCCCCGCGCCTACCAGCATCCCGCACACCGTGCGCCGCCCGGTCGCCGACAGCATCCCTGCGACCAACGCGCGGAAGGTCTGGAACGTCGGCGCGGT
>NZ_CEVIVC010000214.1:0-4463 GCF_982290645.1 Protofrankia sp. CiP1_Cm_nod4 | reverse complement strand
CGCCGATGCTCCCGCCACCAGCCGGTCGAGCTGCCTGTTTCCCCGCACGCCACACCAAGCCGTGCCACTGGCGGAAACACCCACCCCAGCTCGATGAGCACAATCAGTACACCTTCACCGGCAGCCGCCGACGATCAAGGAAAAATGCGAAAGTCGAGGGCTGGCGAAAGCCGATAGAAATGTTCGACGAGCTGCTGGAACGGCATGCGTCGCCATGACCGCTTGATTCCGCCTACTGTTTACGAACGCCTCCCTGTATGCGGTTCATTTCTCTCGAGCGAGGACCGCCTCACCTATTGCTTGACCGGCAGGCGTCACATCCAGCCATACAACCGCTCCAGGAGTAAGATCCTCATCCCCCCACGCAAGCCAGTCCTGCGTGATTCGAACTATCGCCTCCCCCGTCGAACACTCCCACTGACGGAAACCAGAACCATCATATTCACCGGCAACCATCAGACCAGACGTGAGCACCTCGGCTATCAGACCGATTGAGAGCGCACGCAGATCCCTGGGCTCCACCAGACCACTTCGTTGCGCAATCTGATACAGCCATGCCGCGTAGACCCAGTCATCGACTCCGTTCGCAAGAATATCCTCAATGAGTGTGCGATCGTCCCATGTACTCATCGAACATGGACCTTTCTTTTAGCACCGTTCGGCAGGCGGATGTCGATCGCCGAACCTCCACTCCTCGAATCCGAACGGATGGCAACTGCCGTCCCGTCAGCATGACGTACGGCCGTACCCTTGTAACTGCCCCACTCTACAGGGGTCCCACCTCGGGCCAGCTCGTCATAAAGTGATCGCAATTCAGCCTCCGCGCCAACCGTACGAACGTGTCCATTCACGGGTGCGACCCGTTGTGATGTTGTTTTAGGCGGTGGTGGCGAGGGCGGGGGCTGGGATGTTGGTCCGGGGTACGGGGAGCCAGGGCTTGCCCGCGAGGGCCGTCGTGATCGCTTCGATGGCGCGTAGGCCGTGGTCGGAGGCGGAGACGAGGTAGGAGCGCACGCGGCAGTAGGCGGCGAGGGTCGCCGGGGTGTGCCAGTAGCCGGAGACGGCCTGGTGGCGTTTCGGGAGCCGTAGCGCCTGCTCGCAGGCGTTGTTCGTCCACGGAATCCTGACGTTGGTGGCGAACAGCCAGACCCGGTCGGCGATGGTGGCGAACCGGGTCGCCAGCACGTGGCCGGGATGGTGGGCACCGTCGGTCCAGTCCCGGCAGCGGTTGGTCAGCCGGCCCCACTCGACGTCCTTGTCGTAGCGGGCGCGCAGGGCGGCGAGCAGGTCCGCGTCCAGGCGGTCGTGTCCGGCGGCGCGGGCGGCGGCGACCTCGCGGTAGGCCTCGCGCAGCAGGTCGATGAGCCGGCCGGCCCAAGCCTGGACCTTCGGGTCGAGGTTCACCACCCCGCGTAGGTGGCGAATGAGGTGGGCGCAGCATTCCTGGACGCCGGCGAGCTGGGCGTCGCACTGGTACCAGCCGGCGTAGCCGTCCCGGACCAGGTAGCCGCGGAAGCCGGACAGGATCTGCAGGCCCTCGATCGCCTCCGACGAACGGGAGTGGGTCGGCGCGTACCAGACCAGTCCGGGGGCCGGGGTGCGCACGGTGACGATGTGCGGGGTCCCCGCCAGCGCCCTCCCGGCGTCGTCGACGTCGCGGCCGAGCACGTTGACCGCCCTCTCGTCGCCGCACAGCACGTCCTCGGCGCCGAGCGCCGTCCTCATCGCCGCGTCGAACCCGGCCGCGTCCCGCGTGGCGGCGAGCCGTTCGACCGCGCGGGCGACGAACCCGGACGACACCGGCACGCCCAGCAGGGCGGCGATGAGCATCGCGGCCCGCTCGACCGGCACGTTGCCCTCGGTGGCCAGCAGCACCGCGGCGGCGTTCAGCCGCGGCCCGTAGGACACACAGCCCGCCCTCGCGTGCGGCACGACCGCGGCCGTGACCTTCCGGCAACAGACGCACCGCCGCCGCGGCAGCGCCCACTCGACCTTCTCCAGCACGGGTTCGAGCACGTCCCACAGCTGCGCCCAGCCATCGCCCAGCACCTCAGCCTCGGAAAGATCCGCCTGGCACGACGAGCACTGGTCCGGCGGGTCCGCCCGCAACGATCGGTCCGGATCCGCATCCCGGGCCAGCCCCGACCCCGGATGACCCGGCTGCCCACCTGGTTTCCGGTCCTTCGACCGGACCCCCGCTCCGAGGCCTGCCGTGCCCGACGCTGCGCCTTCGCTCCGATCGGCTCCCTCGATGGCGGCGTCGAGGAGTTCGTGCTGTCCATCCCGAGGCGCCGCCGCAACTGCGCGACCTCAAGCTCCAGCCGCCGGCGTTCGGCCCGCTCCACGGCAAGCTCCGCCTCACGGCCGGCCAACTCCACCGCATGCCGCTGGGCCGCGTCCTCGACCACCCGACGCAGCCGGCCGTTCGTCTCCGCCAACCGGCCGTGCGCCCCGGTCAGCCGCGCGACGGCCTCCGTCAACTCCCCGACCCGCGCCTCCGCCGCGACAGCCCGCGACTCGAACGACGCGAGACGCGACTCGAACGACGCGGACGGGTCAGCCACAACTCCAGATCATGCCCAGCCGGCGGCCACGATCAAGCAACACCCGCGACGGGTTTCCTCAACGCGAACACCCAGGTCAGCGGACCACGATCCGTCACCCGTGAATGGACACTCCTGTAGTCGTCCGGCTACAGGTTCCGGTCAACTGCGAAGACCTGAAGTCTGACGAATCCTCGTTCACCAAGACTTTTCGCGGCGAAGTCGCTCCAGCAACAAAAAGTTTGAATTACTACTGTCAATTTCAAAAGACTCAATTATTGCCCCAGAATGATCCGTTCTTACCGAGGAAACCAGTATCCCATATTCATACACGGCATCAAAGCGAAGGTTTCCGCCTTCGTCGAACTCCCGGAATGCCCCATGGGGGACATTCTCCCTAAAATAAGATTCTCCCTTTATTTTACCCGAAGGGTACCAATCCCGCGCAGGCCTTTCTTGCAACCCTCGACGATAGCCGATCTCCGAAATTCCCCGACCGGGAACTTCTTCGTACCCTATACCCGTAAAAAGAGCACCGCGATGGGTGTACACCATATTTTCATCGAAATCAAGTTCTGCGTCGGGAACTCTCAGCACGCCCACTTCACCGTCTTCGCTCATGGAATTTCCTCCGCGCCTCGCGTGAGAAATGAACAGTAGGAACATCTGCCAATCGATGCTCCCTGCTCTGCACCGCGAAGACGCACATTATAGATCAAAAAATCTTCGATGCTAGAGCCAGCCCTCGCCCACAACCCCTGGTTGATCGCATTTATTTCAGAGTGAGCACCCGGGATACCTTTTCCTGATACGTAAGAACCTGTTTTGAATCTTGTAAGCATGCATGGAGCGTGCCCTTCGCCGGATGATCGACATGACTGGGCGAAATTTGATCATTACTGTCGGGGTATGTCGCGGTCGCATCATTACCCATCAGATCTGTCCGACGGCGAGTGGGCGCTGGTCGAACCGCTGCTGCCGCCGATAAGCAAGGATGGTCGGCCTGAGGAACACCCCCGCCGGGAGATTGTGAACGCGATCCTCTACGTGGCGCACAACGGCGGAGTGTGGCGGTCGCTGCCGTCGGATTTTCCGCCCTGGCAGACGGTCTACGGTTTCTTTTACCGATGGCGGAAGAAGGGGGTGACGGTGAAGTTGCACGACGCTCTGCGTGACAAGCTGCGCACGCTGGCGGGCCGGGACGTCGCACCCACCATGGGAATCATCGACTCCCAGTCTGTCAAGGGCGCGCAGACCGTGGGCAGGGGCTCCCGAGGCTACGACGCCGGTAAGAAGGTCAACGGCCGCAAGCGTTTCTTCATCGTCGACACCCTCGGCCTGCTGCTCGCCGTGCTGGTCGTCCCAGCCGGCGTCCAGGACCGCGACGGCGGCCGGCGCGTCCTGGTGGACCATTACTTCGCTCACCGGCGCTGCCGTCATCTGTGTGCCGACGCCGGTTTCGCCGGCTGGTTCGTGGAATGGGCCGCCACCATCATGAGAACCACCGTATCGATCATCCGAAAGAAACCCGGACAGAAACACTTCGAGGTCCTCCCGAAAAGGTGGATCGT
This sequence comes from Protofrankia sp. CiP1_Cm_nod4, assembly GCF_982290645.1. Taxonomy (NCBI): domain Bacteria; kingdom Bacillati; phylum Actinomycetota; class Actinomycetes; order Frankiales; family Frankiaceae; genus Protofrankia; species Protofrankia sp. CiP1_Cm_nod4. Next base: position 349 of record NZ_CEVIVC010000214.1, on the reverse strand, counting down.
TGAACGCACCATCTCCTGGATCACCGCGCATCGTCGCCTCGCTCGAGACTACGAACGCGAACCCGCCACCTCCGAATCATTTATCCATTGGGCGATGATTCGTATCATGACCCGCCGTATCGCGCGCCAGACGCCGATCAAGCGCTGGACGCCTCTCGCAGTTACACACAGTGAGTAAAATCAAGATTCAAAACAGGTTCTTATACGACTGCGCAGGCTGATCGATGGGCGGCACACGATCAACCTACGGGGTGTCACCCACCGCGAGCACCGCACAGTCACAGCGCTTGTCACCCAAACGACCCGACCTGCGTCAACACGAGACAATCAAGAGACCTGGCCGGTTACA
>NZ_CEVIVC010000213.1:0-5581 GCF_982290645.1 Protofrankia sp. CiP1_Cm_nod4 | reverse complement strand
CAGCACACCCGTTCACACCCACGCCCCCAACGCCGCTGACCCCCGACATCCACGCGTAGGGACACCATATCGACGAAAACCACCCACGACCGCAGCCGGCATCCACCACTCGTAGGTAGAAAGCGCTGCCCCGACAACGTTTTCCACCTACGGGTACGGAAGCCGTCGGTGGAAAACGTTGTCGAGATAACGTTTTCCACCTACACCTCGGCCAACACCCTCAGTACGACAGCAGGCGGACACCTGCGGGCAGTGCGGACACGGCACCGCCGCCATCGGTCCGGACGGTACGGTGTCACCGTGCGTGTTCACCCGACATGCGGCCGCCGGCCACTCCCCCCGGGAATCGCGCCGGCCTGGGGCAGCACCGAACACCTGGACCTGCACTGGGGCAACGTCACCATCCCCAACCTGACGATCCTCGACTGGGAACACTGGGGCACCGGCGTGGCCGGCTCCGGCGCCGCACGCCTGTACTGCACCGCCCTGGCCGCCCCCGAAACCGCCGAACAGCTCCACGCCACGTTCGCGGACATCCTCGACAGCCCGTCGGGACGCTACGCGCTGCTGGTCGCCGCCGCCGACATCCTGGTCAACGTCGCCTGCTACGAGGACACCGTCAACCTCTGCCCCGCCCTCCACCAGCTCACCAGAAAAATCCTGAACCAGCCGGAGAGACCCGGTGAACCGATCATGAAGAGCTGACCCGGTGAGAACCGTGGAGAGGGGAGTGTCACGTTTTTCTTACGCTCCTGCCTGGGGTTCTTACGCTCCCGCCTGGGAAACGGGAAACGCACCGTTCACCCGAACGGTGGCGCGCCCCGGCCCGGCCCGGCTCGTCGACGCATGCGCGGATCACGTCGTCGTGCTGGCGCGTTCCGCCTGCCGGACGAACCCGGCCAGGTCGGCCGTGAAGATCTCAGGGACCTCGAGGGCCGGGAAGTGCCCACCGCGCGGCGGTTCGGTGAATCGCACCAGGTTGCGCGAACGCGCGACGAAGCTCGCCGGCGGGGTCACGACCCGCGGGTCGGGGAAGGCCGCGAACGCGGAGGGCACCTCGATGACGCGGCCGGGCGGAAGCGTGATCGGGCCGGCGAGGAACTCCGAGTAGGCCACCAACGAGCTGGCGACGCTGCCCGAGGCAAGATAGATCATCATCTCGGTGATGATGTCGTCCGCGGTCAGCGCCGGTCCGCCGCCGGCGGCGTTGGCGTTGGCGTTGGGGTCGCTCCACAGGTGAAACTTCTCCAGCGCCCATGCGGCGAAGCCGGCCGGGCTGTCCGCCAGGGCCGGTGCCAGCGTGAGCGGCGCCGTCACCTGCAGAAGAAGGTATGCGCCCAGGGGGCCGGTGTTCAGGTCATGCTCCCGCCGGACGAACGCGGCCTCGTCGGCCGACGGATCCTCGACGCCGGTCAGGCCGCTTCCCAGGGGCGCCCCGTCGTGACGGACGCCGAGGAGGGTGGTGTGCAGCCCGGCGCAGTGGTCCGGATGGTCGAAGGCCATCCACTCGGCGATCGGCGCACCCTGATCCCCGCCGTGGACGTAGTACCTGGACTCCCCGAGAACCTCGGTAAGCAGCCTGTGGAAGAGGTGCCCGGCCGACCGCGCGCCGAGCGGGGCCGGCGCGAGCGAGGAGAAGCCGTATCCGGGTAGTGACGGGACGACGACGGTCAGCCCGTCCCTCGGATCGCCGCCGGCGGTCTCCGGGTGCGCGAGCCCGCGGATGACCGCGCGGAACGTCGCGAACGAGGTGGGCCATCCATGCAGCAGCAGCACCGTCGAGGGAGCGGTTCCGGAGCCGGGCTCCCGCAGGACGTGCAGCTTGACGCCGTCAACGGTGGCGATGAACTGCTCGAAGGTGTTGAGCTCTCGCTCGTGCCGGCGCCAGTCGTAGCCGGTGAGCCAGTACCGCGTGAGTGCGTCAAGCGCCGCCGGGTCGGTACCGGACTGCCAACCGGGCCGTCTCGACAGGGCCGCCGGGTCGAATTCGGCGAGACGCTGTCGGATCCGCTCCAGCACGTCGTCCGGTGTGCTGATCCGGAACGGCGTCACCCTCCCGGCCGGCCCGCCTGATCTCCGTCCTGCCTGCTCTCCTGTACGCATCCGGGCCCCTTCTAGTCGTAGATCTTCAGGCCGCAGCCCTTACCAACACCATCTATATCATTTAATGGTGTCGCTCCTGATAGGTGGTTCACTGGTGAGGACATGGACCCCTTGGACGCCTGGTCGTCGCACTACGGTGCGCCGCTGTCGCTGCGTGCACTGGGGGCGTTCCTCAACTCCGTGGACGAGCGGATCTTCGGCGCCCACCGGCCGCGCGAGCAGCTCACGGATCCCGAGGCGCTGAGCCGCTGGCTCACGGCTCACGGCCTGGCGCCGGAAGGGGCGTTCGCGGGCGAGACCGAGTTCGCGGACGCGCTGCGCCTGCGCACGGCGCTTCGCGAGGCGGCCGCGGCCAACCGGCGGACTACGCAACCGCCTCCGGAGAGCGTCGATCTGGGCGACGTGGCCGACCGCCTCGCGCTGCGGATCCGGGTGGGCCCCGGCGGTGTCGAACTCGAACCCGCCGGAGGCGGCGAGGCCGCTCAGGCAGTGGCGCGTCTCGCGGCCGCCGCGGTCCTCGCAACGGCGGACGGCACCTGGCAGCGAGTGAAGATGTGCGCGGCGCCGGACTGCCGAGTCGTCTTCTACGACGAATCGAAGCCCCGGACCGGGCGCTGGTGCGCGACCGCCGTCTGCGGTAACCGGGCCAAGACCCGACGCTACCGGCAGCGCGTCGGACCGTCCCGCCCGGCGACGCCCACCGACACCCCGCCCCCACCGGGCTGAAATGAATATTATTAGCTTTTCAGATGTCCTCAAGCTGGTTGTCGACCTGATGTCTTACGGTCAGTGGTGAAACGCCGAAATGGCTCGCTATGACGTCGAGGGCGGCGTCCTCGTCGTGCGTCCCGAGAGTCGCCAGTGCACGGCGTATTCCCTCGGCCGGGGCAAGCAGCTCGGCCGCGAAGGCGCCCGCGACCCGGTCGTCGCCGACATGGGTGGAGGCCAGGAGGAAGGTTCGCTGATATGGCCGGAAAATCGCACGGCCGAGTGCCTTCGCGCGGCGGAACGACTGATAGTGGCTACCAGGCCCCGCCGTGCTCGCGAACGTCGGTGAATCGCTCAGCGCGAGCCCGCACCGGTCGTCCCGGACAGCGGCAAAGCCCTGTAGGCCGCCCGCGGGGCCCTGAAGTGTCCGTGCGCCCACCCAGGCGGATATGTCGAAGGGCACGGTCGCCCCGGTGCCCAGCGCCTGCCGCACCGCGCGTGCCATGTCGAAGCCGACATGCCATGACTGTCGAAGGCCGGCGCCGTCCCGCACGGCGCCCGCGGCGAGCTCACCCGCCACCGCCGCACGAAGAGGATCCAACGGCATCGCGGCGTCGGCTGACGCGTGGCGAGCCGCTTCGGACGCTTTCGGGAGCCACGCAGCGGCTATGTCAAGGGTGTCGAGGTCCGCGCTGTCCAGGAAGTCGTCCCGAAGCTCGTCCGGGATGGCCGGCACAATGGCCAGCAGTTTCGCCGTGGTCTCCTCGTCGACCGCATACGGGTCGAGGCCCAGCCTGGCCGCCGCCAGGAAGAAATCCCGCTCCTCTTCGTCCGCGTTTCCTATTTCCGCCCATTCCGTGGAAAGCGGCGTCTTCCCGACGTCCGACTCCGCGAGCCGGTCAAGGACGCGTTGGACGATGCCGGCCAACGTCTTTCTGGCTTCGTCGGAGCGCACCAGCGCTCGTCCGCGTGACGCGAACCGCAACGCCCCCGGCACCCGGTCCTCGTCGGCGGCCCAGACAATCCGGGTGATCGCCCCTTCGGGTACCGCTGTCAGGTCGGGCCAGGCCATCCCGTCTCCGGCGCCCCGCAGGTTGTGCTGGCGCAGCCAGGGATACCGGCGCAGGTTGGACCACGTCCAGTGCGTGGGCCTGATGGCGGAGGGACGAATGTGCCCCGTCAGCAGCCACCAGTTGGTGGCGATCCATTCCGCCAGCGGATAAAGACTGCCATAGACCGACCGCCGGAAGGTGCCACCGGCCTCCTCCACCTGCGTCACACATCTGCCGTCCACCCACAGCTCGTACCTCGCCCAGGTGGCGGCCAGTTCGGGAGCACGCACGCCGGGTGCGTCAAGCCACTCGATCCGCAACTCGACCCCGACACTCACGGAAGCCACCCCGGAGCTTCCGCGGGAAGGATCGGGTATCCCTTGTACTCGCCAGACCCCGAGTTACACAGACGCGCCTCGTAGACGCGTTCACCGACCCGCGTCCATACGTAACGCGGGAAATCACCCTCGACGTGTGCGCTGACGTTGCCAGCGCGCACCGCGTCGTACAGCCATTTGGCGACATCGTCGAGCACCAGGTCACGTGGACACGCCGACGCGTCACTTCGCAGCTTCCCCGGCCCGGCGCTGGTCAGGTAGTCCTTGTGCTCGGGGCTCGGGGTGTAGGAAACCCGCGCGGCCAGGGCAGCCAGATACCCCGGATCGGCGGCTATCAGCTTGGTTGAGCTGCGTGGCCGTCGGCGACGGGGCGCCCGCATCGCGACCCCCTACATCGTGTCCGGCTCGGCATGGCTACAAGATGAGGGTACCGGCGACCGTCGACCCGGACATGCCGCATCTGTGTCTTCGGAGTGGCCCGTGACCCGCTGCCGTCCGCCCGTGCCAGCGCCGCAGCCCCCGCAGGTCCGGCCCTGTGGGCGAATCGGCCAGGCAGGGGGCTGGCTCGTGGAGCGCCGAGCCGGAACATACGCCCGGTACTCCCGGACAGGAGGTGGTGTCGGTGGCCAGGTCACAGGCGTGCCATCCGGTCGGCCGGGAGGGGCGGGGCCAGGGGCGCAGCCCCAGGGAGACCCTACGGGCCCGCCGGCACCGCGCTCGGCCGGCCGAGCAGCACACGATGCGGCTTCCTGTCAAACCGCACAACCTTGATCGTCGCCCAGGACCTCCGACACGCCGCGGATCGGGGGAGGTTCCGGAAAACATCGGCACCTCCCTGACCCGCACAAACGTTATCGATCATGAATTTTTGCCCAGTTATCCACCTCCCGGAGGTTCTGGAACGATCTTGCATCGTCGCAGGTCAGCGGGGGTGAAAACTGTGACGGGGTCCCCGCGCAGGCAAAATCCGAGTCGAACTGCGACAAGCCACTCGTCAGGTGCGGCTGCCAATGCCGCAGGCTCCCACGTGGGCAAAAACCGAGCCGGACTGCAACCGCAGGATCCGGAACCCACCGGCCGACCAGCCGTTCCCATGCGGGCAAAAATCGAGCCGGACGGGTGCTCCTTTCGTCTTGAAGCCCCAGGATGTTGTCTCCGCGTGGGCAAAAAAGGAATCGGACTGCAGCTGTTCGGGCCATGGGAGGGTGACGCCGATCCGTATTTCCCGCGAACAGAGAGAGTTTGGCTGTGGGGCTCGGGCCAAACACGGTAGGTGGTGCCGCCCGTGATGGTGGCCGTTGCTGGAGGCGGCTGGGCGAGGCGGTATTATGATCAGTTGTGACTACCGCCTTTCCCTCGTCGGCAGCCGCACCGGGTGGG
>NZ_CEVIVC010000212.1:5151-6202 GCF_982290645.1 Protofrankia sp. CiP1_Cm_nod4 | reverse complement strand
CCGGCCTCCCGGATGCGGTCGAGCACCTCGTTGGCGATCAGCTCGACGGACAGCCGCAGCCCCTCCCGCAGCTCCGCGGAGACGCCGACGGCCTGCCGCCGGGAGCCCTCCCGCAGCTCGGCGAGCCGTTCGCTGCCGCCCTCCTCGGGCGGGCACAGCGTGTCCGCGCCGAACAGGGCCGCGATCACGTCGAGCTCGCCGCCGGGCCGGGTGTCGTTGCGGCCGAACGCGACGTCGAGGCTGACCGCCAGGTAGCGGCCCTCCCCCCAGGTCAGCCTGTCCGCGAGCGTCACCACCGCGCCGGCCAGGATGAGCACGTACCGCGGCCGGTCGTCGTCGAGGGCGAACAGGTGGCCGGCGAGCGCCATGCCGTGCTCGATCCGCTCCCGCCGGTCGACGTCCACCGGGGTCAGCAGCCGGCCGGCGCCGTCCGCGGCGGTCGCCGCGTCCGTGTCCGTCGCCCAGCCGCACTCGACCGCCAGCACGCCCCGGCCGGCGTGGGCCACTGCGACGGTGTGCTCGGTGCCGGCGCGCATGACGGTCAGCTCCGTCGGCCGCGCGGTGAAGGCGAACGCGCGCAGGACGTGGCCGTGCAGCTCGTGCAGCTTGTCCCGCAGCTTCTCCCGGACGGCCTCGTCCGCCTCCACACCGTCGCGTTCCGCGGCCTGAACGGCCGCGTCGAGTTCGACGATCTCGGCGCGCAGCTCGTAGTAGGCCCGCCGCAGCGCCCGGATGCCCGCCCGCGGCGTCACCGCCGGGCCGAGAGCCGCGGCGGGCTCGTTCTCCCCGAGACCCCCGGCCCACGCCCCGCCGGGCCGGTCGGCGTCGGCGTCGGCGTCGGCGGACAGCCCGTGGTTCTTCTCGGCCTCCGCCCAGCGTCCGAGGTAACCGTCCTTGACCACCTTGGGCAGACGCTCGGCGAGATAGTAGGCGGATAAGTACTCTCCGCGGTTGGTCAGGGACTCCATGCTCATACGGCACGCTCCAGAACGGCGAGCAGCCGCAGCAATGGCTCACCCGTGGTCTCCAGCCGCGCGACGAGATCGTTCTG
>NZ_CEVIVC010000212.1:0-4682 GCF_982290645.1 Protofrankia sp. CiP1_Cm_nod4 | reverse complement strand
CGCGCCGGGCAGGCCGCCGACCGCCATCCACTCGACCACGGTCGGCTGGCCCAGCTGGTTGCAGTACACGCCCTGGACGAGGAACACCGGGCCGGGGACGTCGGCGAGCAGGACGGGTGCCTGCTGCCGGCCGAGCCTGACCAGCACCTTGTCGACGAGCCAGTCGACCACCGGGTGGATGTCGCTGACGTAGGCGATGTCCGGCCAGCTGGTCTTCCGGCTCGCGCGGGCCTGCTCCAGCCGGCGCCTGGCAAGCTCCCGGTCGAAGGTCAGCTTCAGCCGCAGCCGGCCGTCCACCCGCTGGTCGGCCAGGTAGGAGCGGGGCAGGTCCGACATGCGGCGCTCCAGGTCGGCCGGGGCGTCAAAAGCGATCATCCCCTCCTCGCGGCGGAGCGCGAGCGCGTCCTCGGGAGAGTCGAAGACCTCCCGCAGCGCCTCGTCGACGAACCGTTCGGTGGAGGCGAACAGGGTCGGCACCCGCGCCCGCGCCGGCTGCGCGGCAACGTGCGTCTCACCGACGCCGCCGAGCAGATCGGCCAGCACGTCGTGTCGCGGGCCGGCGTCCAGTGACTCCTCCACGCCGCGGCCGGCGAGCAGATCCTGGATGAGACGGCGCTCCTCCCGGTCGGCCAGATACTCCCCGGTGACCGCCTCGGCGCTGCCGAGGCTGCGGTGCGCCTCCGCCTCGCGGGCCAGCAGCTTCTCGGCGACCGTGGTGTCGTCCCTGGCGCCGTCCACGGACGAGGTGAGGATCAGCGCCCGGAACCGGGGCTGGTGCGCCTGGCCGTAACGGTCGATCCGGCCGTTACGCTGCTCGATGCGGATCAGGCTCCACGGCAGGTCGTAGTGCACCAGATGGTGGCACTGCCGGTGCAGGTTGACCCCTTCGGACGCCACGTCGCCGGTGAACAGCATCCGTACCGGGGCGTCCCGCTGGGAGAACTCCTCGACGATCCGCTGCTGGTCGGTGTCGGGCAGGCCGCCGTGCATGACCCGCACCGCGTCCCGGGCGGCCGTCCGCCCCGTGAAGCCCAGTGCCGCCGGTACGACGTCGGCCAGCCACTTCAGCGTCGCGACCCGCTCGGAGAACACCACGACCCGCACCTGGCTGCCCGGACCGGCCCCGATCTGGCGCAGCTCGCGCAGCAGGGCCGCCAGCTTGGCGGAGTCGGCGTCGGTCATGGCCGCCGCCAGCGTGCGCAGCCGGCCGAGCGCGGACCGCTCCTGAGCGTCGGTGCAGCCCGCCGACCGCAGCCGCGTGTCGACGGTCTGTGCCAGCGCGTGATGCGAGGACAGGAACGCCTTCAGCAGCGTGTAGGGGAACAGCCGCCGCTCCCTGCTCACCGCGCTCGCCGTGTTCAGCGTGCTCACTGTGCTCGCTGGCTGCCGGCCCGCCGTCACCTCGGCCACGCCGTCGGGCGCGCCCTCGGGCGGCAGCCAGACCTCGGTGAGCTCGGCGAAGATCTTCTCCTCCGCGGCCGTGGCCGGGCAGCGTAACGGCACCGACGGGCCCCGCTCGGCCCACTCGTTGCTGATCTCGTCCCGGACCTCCGGACTGATCTTCGTCCGGCGCAGGTAGAGATGTTCGATGTCCTCTTTCGCGTAGTTCTCGACATCGACGATCGCGGCCGGGTCGAGCAGTCTGATCAGCTCGCCGAAGGACTTCTTGTCACCGTTGTGCGGGGTGGCGCTGGCCAGCAGCAGCGCGTCGGTACGGGAGGCCAGCAGCCGCGCCAGCCGGTTGCGCAGGCTCGTCGAACCGATCAGGTTGTGCGACTCGTCGATCACGACCGCGTCCCAGCCGATGTTCTCCAGGTGATGGCCGTACATGCCGACGTTCTTCAACGTGTCCACCGAGACGATGACCCGCTTGAAATAGGTGAACGGGTTGCGCCCGGCCGGGATCTCCCGCTGGATCCGCTCGATACCCACCGAGTCCAGCCGGACCAGCGGGAGGGAGAAACGCGTCCACAGCTCGTGCTGGAACTGCTCGAGCACGTGCTGCGGCGTCACCACGAGGATGCGCTCCCCCCGGCCGCGACGGACCAGCTCGGCCAGGATCAGCCCGATCTCCAGGGTCTTGCCCAGGCCCACCACGTCCGCGATCAGTATGCGGGGGCGTAGCCCGGCGAGCGCGAGCTCGGCCGGCCGCTGCTGGTAGACCTTCGGGTCGAGCACGAACGAGTCCGCCAGCGCCAGCCCGCGCTCGCCACGCGGCAGCGGCGTGCGGCGCAGCACCGCCTCCAGATACAGCCGGCCGCGCCGGAACCGCGGCGTGTCGTCGGCGACCAGGACGGTGTTCTCCGGGCGCAGCACCTCGACCGGCTCAAGCCCGTCGAAGAACGTCGCCTCACGGTCCTGGACGAACTCCGAGGCCCCCACCACTTTGATCATGTACCCGTCGTGCGCCGTCCGGACGGCGCTGCGCACCAGCCACTCCTCGTCACGAACGAGGACCCGTGCACCCGGCGCGTACGACCCGCGCCGCCCTGCTGTCACCAACGCCTGCCTTCCCTGTCCCTACGTCCTCTGCGTCGTACGTCCCCACGTCGCAGGCCCACCCCGACCTCGCACGCCCGCCTGTGACCGTGTCCCGAGAGCCGGCGCCGGTACCAGCACCGACATCGATGCCGGCCCGGCGCTCCCTCCCCGCGGCCAGGCTCCGCTCAGAGCTCCGCGTTGCGGGCGTACTCGGCGCGCAGGCGCGTCACCAGCCACTCAACACTGACGGACGCCCGCGACGGTAACGCAGCCGGGCCCACCCGAGGACCTGATCCGTCCGGTACCGGCAGCACCCGCGTCGCCTGTGCGGCATGGTCTGTCCCGGTATTCCGCGTTTCTCCGCCCTCCGTGCCCCCGGCATCCACCCCCTCGGCCGCCCACTCGGCATGGTCCGAGCCGGATGATCCCCACGGGACCGCCGTCTGGTCGTCCCACGGCTCCTCCCGCGGGTCGGCGTCGTACAGCTCGGGCCCGCTAGCGGACGCGACGAACGTCCGGGCCACGAGACGGCGCCGCAGCCGCGCCCCGGTCCGGCCACCCGCGGTCGCGACGTCCATCAGGCCGGTCATCAACGCGTCCAGCGACGGCCGGGCGGCCGGCTCGAAGGCGAGCATCGCGCCGAGCAGCGACGCCAGTTCGGCCGGAACCGCGTCCAGATCCGGCCGGATGGCGGGATCGGCGATGTGGCCCAGCAGCGCGTAGCCACGGACCCCGGGATACAGCGAACGTCCGGTGGCCGCGAAGACCAGGGTGGCGCCGAGCGCGTAGACGTCGGCCGCCCCGGTCAGCTCCCGGTCGCCCCGGGCCTGCTCGGGCGGCATGTAGGCGAGGGTGCCGACGACCCCGCCGGGCTCGGTGAGCTCCCGCTCGTGCCTCCGCTCCAGCAGCAGCGCCAGTCCGAAGTCGATCACCTTGGGGCCGTCCGGACCGAGCAGGATGTTCTGGGGCTTGAGATCCCGGTGCAGCAGCCCGACCTGGTGGATCTTCTCCAGCCCCTCGATGAGCGCCGCGCCGAGAATCGCGGTCAGCGGCGGGTCGAGCACTCCTCGCAGCTCCACATGCTGGCGCAGGGTCCGCCCGGGGACGTATTCGACAGCGCACCAGGGCGGATCGTCCTCAAGACCGGCGTCCTCGAACCGCGCCACCCGGGCGCCGTAGATCATCCTGAGGTTCTCGACCTCTTCGGAGAAACGCCGCCGGACAGCCGGATCCGCGACCAGCTCCGGTTTGATGACCTTGAGGGCCACCTTCTCGGCCGCGGTCGACATCCCCAGATACACCTGGCCCATGCCACCCGCCCCCAGGCGGCCACGCAGCTCGTACGGGCCGACCCGCACCGGGTCCGACGGGAGCAGCGCGTCCATGATCCCCTCGCCCCCAGCCCCAGGAACCGTCCACGATGACCGCGAACAGGATGACCGCGGACAAGTAGTTTAGAACAGTCAGCTCATTAACGGTCACACCGGGCATCAGCAACGGCTCAGCCCCCACCCAGCGGTGGCCCCAGCGCCAGGTGCGCGCCACGCCAACGGACCACGCTCGTTGTGCGGATGGCCGACAAAGCCGCCGTAGAGTGACGATCGCAGCGCAGCGCAGCGTCGTGGCGGGAGGCCGGGATGGGACGTCATTTCAACACCGCGGGCCCGTGCCTGCCCGAATACCACTATATGATCCCAGCCCTGCCGCGGCTGCCCGAGGCACCCGGCCTCATCGAGCAGAGGGGCTATTTCGTTGTCCACGCTCCCCGGCAGACCGGGAAGACAACCACTCTGCAGGCACTTGCCCGGGAACTGACCACCGAAGGCCGGTACGCGGCGGTGCGGTTCTCCTGCGAGATCGGACGGGCCACCGGCGACGACTACGGCGCCGCGGCCCGGGGGATCCTCGAGCGGATCCGGGACGCCGCAGAGGCCACCCTCCCGGCCGATCTTCGCCCGCCGCCGTGGCCGGATGTGACTGACGCGAGCCTGCTGGTAGCCGCGCTGACCGCCTGGGCGCTTGCCTGTCCCCGTCCCCTGGTGCTGTTCTTCGACGAGATCGACGCGCTCCAGGGGCAGAGCCTGCTCAGCGTCCTCAGCCAGCTCCGCGACGGATACAGCAACCGGCCCAGCCGCTTCCCCGCCTCGGTCGCCCTGTGCGGCCTGCGCGATGTCCGGGATTACAAAGCCGCATCCGGCGGT
>NZ_CEVIVC010000211.1:3171-6879 GCF_982290645.1 Protofrankia sp. CiP1_Cm_nod4 | reverse complement strand
TTCGACATGGTTTTTCCGCACTGTTCATCCGTGACGCATGAATCACCGCGGACGGACGGACGGACGGACGGCGGTAGAATACTGACGTGTGGCGGTCTGCGAACGGCGGAACCCGGTGAACGGCGGCGGCCGGTGAACCGGGCGGTCGAGGAGAACAACCGCCGGCTGTTGCGGGCCCGGGACACCATGGACCGCGACTACGCGAAACCGCTCGACATCCCCACCCTGGCGGGGATCGCGTTCGTCTCGCCGGCGCATTTCATCCGGGCGTTTCGGAGCACCTTCGGGGAGACGCCGCACCGCTACCTGCAACGGCGCCGGGTCGAGCGGGCGATGGCGCTGCTGCGGGAGACCGACCGCGGCGTGACCGACATCTGTCTCGACGTCGGCTTCACCAGCCTCGGCACCTTCAGCCGGACGTTCCACGCCGTCGTCGGCGAGTCACCGTCGGCGTACCGGCGGCGGACGAGGGCGGCGCCGGCCCCGCCAGCGGTACCGACCTGTTTCGGAATGGCGTGGCTGCGGCCGAGCAGCCTCGGGGAACGACCGAGCGGTGGGGAACGACCGAGCAGTTTCGGAGAAGCGGGCCGGGGCGAAGCTCCGTAGCGTTGCCGGCATGTTCAACGCCATCACACACTCGTCCGTCTACGTCCTCGACCAGGACCAGGCCGTGGACTTCTACGTCGGCAAGCTCGGACTGGAGATCACCGCCGATGTGGATCTCGGTTTCATGCGCTGGCTGACGGTCAGCGTCCCGGGCCACCCCGAGCGCGAGATCCTGCTGGAGAAGCCCGGCCCGCCGGCCATGAGCGAGCAGACCGCCGCCCAGGTCCGCGAGCTGGTGACCAAGGGCGCGATGGGCCTCGGTTTCATCCTGCGTACCGACGACTGTCGCAGGACCTACGAGGAGCTCAGGGCCCGCGGCGTCGAGTTCACCCAGGAGCCGACCGAGCAGCCCTACGGCATCGACTGCGGGCTGCGCGACCCCTTCGGCAACCACATCCGCATCGGGCAGCCGGCCGCCCAGCCCAGCGAGATCACCGACGAGGTACGCGAGCGCTGGCTGGCGGAGACGCCGGCGGACCGCTGACACCGGATGTGACGCCAAGGGAGATCTCGCCGCGGTTACGCGGCCCGTAAGAGATCTTGTCGCGGCTGCGCGGACCGTGGGAGAGCAGGGTCACCGGGGCTCCGAGCGCCTCCCCTACCAGCCCGGGCCAGGCGGCGGCGTCCGGGACGGGCTCGAGGACGGGCCGCGCCCGCGCCAGCCGGCTGGTCAGCCGCGCCTGGCCCACCAGGTCGCCGGGCGGTCGCGGCGCCAGCCGGGTGACCGGCACACCGTCGATCTCGTAGGCACGGCAGACGGCCAGACGCCGCCGGGCGGCCGCACCGAGACGGGCGACCGCGTCGAGGCGCGCGGCCCGGTCGAGTCGGGCGGTCATGTCGATGTGCGCGGCCGAGCCGACATACACGGCCGGGCCGACGTGCGCGGCCGGGCCGAGACGGGCGGCCGAGTCGAGGTGGGTCAGCGCGATCGCGTCCACTCCGCCGATGACGTCGACGGCGTACCGGTGGGCCACCGCGTCGAAGTGGCCTACCCGGAAGGCGCCCTGCCAGGGGCCGGTGCCGTTGTGGACGTCGGGCAGCGCGGCGGTCAGCTCCGCGTCCTCGGTGACCAGGGGGCCGGCGCCGTGCCGGGTGGTGTAGGCGCGCACCACCCCCAGCCGCAGCGCCTCCCCCGCCATCCCGGCGTCCGCGAGCAGCTTGTCCGCGTTCGCGGGGGTGGTCGTCGACCAGGTGGTGTAGGGGTGGAAGCCGTGCCACTCGTCGAGGAGCACGCCCTGGGCGCCCTCGAACACCACCGGCCCGCCGCGCAGCAGCCGGCCGACGTACCCGTCGTCCACGAGTTCGACGGCGTCGGCGAAGGCGCGGAAGGCCGCCACGCAGTCGTCGACCGCGGGCGCGGCCACGGCCGGCGGGCCCAGCTCGTCGGCCAGCCGGTCACGCAACGTGGTCAGGACGCGGCGCAGCCGGGCGGGGGCGAGGCAGTCCCCGGCCCGGGGGCTGTCCTCGGGGTGGGCCAGGGCGTAGGCGGCGGTCTCGCCGATGCCCATGCCGCACGAGCCGTGCCGGGCCGGCACCCGGGCCCGCTCGCGCGCCCGGTTCGCCGCCACGTGGTACGGGGTGGTGAGCAGGGCATCCCGGTGGACGGTCAGCCGGGCGAGCGGGCCGGGCACCCCGGCCGCCTCCAGATGGTCGGCCTCGGCGGCCAGCGCGAGCGGGTCGACGAGCATGTGGCGGGAGAGGTGGGTGGCGGTGCCCGCGGTGAACGCCCCCGAGCCGATCTGCGCGAAGGTGTGGTGCCGGCCGTCATCGGTGACCACGTTGTGGGCGGCCTGGGCACCGCCGTTGAAACGGATCACCGCGCGCACCGGCCGGCCCCGCGCGGCCGCCCGCGCGCACAGGTGGTCGACGACCGTCCCCTTGCCCGCGTCACCGAACCCGAGGTCGACGACGATGACATGGCCGGGGACACGGCCGGGGACATGACCGGGCGGGACGTGACGGTGTGACACGACGGGCCTTCCTCCCTCCAGCTGGCCGCTGGCCGGCGTCCTACAGCCGGGTGATCCCCTTCGGGCCGTCGTCGGGGCCTGGCAGACTGTCGGAGACGACCACCGCCCCGCGGTCCCGCGCGTACGCGGCGAGCGCCTTGCCGACGGCGTCGACCGGTGCGTCGCCGCCGGTCTCGTTCAGGTGCCCCAGGCCCTCGTCCAGGTCGATGGCGTCCTCGGCCAGGCCGATGGTGAGCGCGATCGTCTCGCACACGGCGTCGAGATCGTCCAGTTCGATGACGTTCTGTCCGAGCAGGGCGCGCCAGGCGGCGAGCACCTCGCTGTCCCCGGCGTGCGAGGCCCCCTGCGGGAGGATGTAGTACACCTCGTACCTGCGCTGCGCTTCGGCGACGATGTGCTCGACCGGGATGTCCTCGGCCAGCTTGTCGCCGATGACCGCGGCGACCTCCTTCCGCTTGACCCGCCGGTAGGGCATCTCGTCCCCGATGAGGAAGAGATAGCCGCGTTTGCCGCGCTTTTCGTAGCAGTCGGTCGAGGTGTGGCGGGCCATGAAGTACAGGGCCAGTTCGTAGGATTCCGTTTTCTGCCCGCCGCCACCGCCTTCGATGAAGATGTTGCCGAGATGGTCGTCCATCCGGTTGTCGGACTCGAACTGGCCGATCTGCAGGGGCACCCGGTCGCAGGTGGCGTCGCCGACCGCGCCGAAGAGAATCTGCGGGTCGTCGACGTATCCCTTGCGGATGAGCAGGCCGAGCAGGTCGGGCAGCTTGGTCTGCAGGGTGCGCGGCACCTGCCCCATCGACCCGGTCACGTCGAACAGGACGCCGATGGCCAGCGAGGTCGGGTGCTCGTCGCTGTCGCGGCTCTCGCGCGTCCCGACGCCGTGCGGGTCGAGGCCGGGGTGGGCTTTCCAGCTGTCGCGCGGGCTGCCGCTACGGACGCTGTCGCTGTAGTGGAACGCGCCGCGTCCGCTGCGCTTCCGGTAGCTCGCGGCCGCGGCGTAGACGTCGGTGGACCAGGCTCCGCTGCCCATGGGATTCCTCCGGTAGAAACGAAAAACAACGAGGACAGAAACAAGGACAAAAAAAACGAGGACGAGAACGAGAACAAGAACGGGCGAGAACAAGGACGA
>NZ_CEVIVC010000211.1:2070-2836 GCF_982290645.1 Protofrankia sp. CiP1_Cm_nod4 | reverse complement strand
TGATATCGGACGGTCCGGTGAGACGGAACGGTGCGGTGGTGGCGACGGGTGCCGGGCTCGTTCAGGGGCACCCGCCGGTGCCGGGGGATGCGGCCGGGACGCGCAGCGGCCGGAAACGGCGCGGGCCGTAGAGCCGTTCCAGCAGCTCGTCGAACTCGCCGAGCAGACGCCAGGCGTCGCGTGGCCGGCGGGACATGGCGGGCAGTGTGCACCCGCGGGCGAACCGCAGGAGCGGGCGGGGGGCGTCGTCGCGCAGCAGGTACGTCATGCACTTCGTCGCCAGGTGGATGTCGGTGGCCGCGCCCGGCGGCTGCCGGGCCGCGACCTCCGGCGGGTACATGCCGGCGAAACGGTCCACCATCGCCGGCACATGCCCGGCCGCGCCACCCGGGCCGCCGGCAGCGCCCGGGCCGTCCGGGGCGATGACGACCGAGTAGCACCAGTCGACCAGGACCAGGCCGTGGTCGTCGGGGTGGACGAGCACATGGTCGGGCACGACGGCGCCGTGCACGACCCCGGCCCGGTGGGCGTACCCGAGGGCGACGAGCAGCCGTCGCCACATCCACGCGACGTCGCGGGCGTCGAGCCCGTCCGGGCACACGGCACGCAGCTCGGCCAGTGAGCGGAAGCCGTGGACGTGCTCGATGACGTTCACCTGGCGTAGCTCGCCGCCGGCGCCGGCGCGGTGCCGGAAGGCCTCGACGAGACGGGGGACGTAGGCGGCGAACCGTTTCTCCCCCCTGCCGGCCAGCTGCCGCAGCGCCGC
>NZ_CEVIVC010000211.1:0-1370 GCF_982290645.1 Protofrankia sp. CiP1_Cm_nod4 | reverse complement strand
GGTGCCGCCGGTGCCGCCGGTGCCGACAGCCGTGTACGTCGCCTCGCTCAGGGTGGCGATGTCGCCGCGGGCGTACACCCCGCCGACCGTGTAGACGTGCTTCCCGGTGACGACGACGCCCCGGCCGCCCGCCGCCCCTCCGGCGATCTCCCGCTGGTGGCGCTCCCACAGGCGGCCCAGCCGGGTGAAGGCGGCCTGGGCGTCCGGCCGCCGGTCGGCCGGGACCGTGTCGGGATGGACCATGCGGGCCAGCCGCCGGTAGGCGCGGCGGGCGGCGCGCAGGCCCGCCTCCGAAGCGTCCCCGCCCTGCCCGAACAGCGCCGACGGGCCACTGGCCCGCAGGATGAGCCGCACGGCTTCGTCGATCGTGGCCGGGATGGGCTGCGGCAGCGGGCCCGGTGCGTCCGACGGCCGGGCCGAGCCCGTGAAGCCCGCTGTCATGTGTCACGCTCCCGGGCGGGGCGCAGCAGCGCGGGGTGCAGCAGCCCGGCGGTGCCGGCGCGGTAGAGCCGGGCGCGGCGCCCGCCCCGGGCGCCGCCGCGGGCGGTGGTGGCACCGGTGTCCTCGACGAAACCGGACACGGACAGCACCTTCCGGTGGAAGTTCCCGGGATGCAGGGGCTGCCCCCACACGGCTTCGTAGACCTCGCGCAGCTCGGTGATGGTGAAGCGCTCCCCGGCGAACGCGGTCGCCAGCGGCGTGTACTCGAGTTTGGCGCGGGCCCGCTCCAGGCCGTCGGCGAGGATGCGGGCGTGGTCGAACGCCAGCCCGGGCGGGTCGGTCACGGCGGCCGCGTCGACCGGGATCCAGGCGGCCGCGCGGGCATCCCCACCGGCGGTGGGGTCGGGCAGGCCCGGCGCGAAGGCCAGGTAGGCGACGGAGACGACGCGCATGCGCGGGTCGCGTCCGGGCGTGCCGTAGGTGCCGAGCTGCTCGAGGTGAACCCGCCCCAGGTCATGCGGGACGGCGGCGGTGTCGCCCGACGCGGCGAGCCCGGTCTCCTCGGCCAGTTCGCGGACGGCGGCCTGCGGCAGGTCCTCCTCCCGCCGGGTGCCGTCCGCGGCGATGTGGGCGCGCACGAAACCGCCGGGCAGGGACCAGCGGCCCGCGTACGGCATCTCCCCGCGACGCACCAGCAGGACGTGCAGGGCACGCCTGCCCGGCGGGCCACCGGCTTCCCGCGCACGCGACTGATCACGGATCGTGAAAGCGACCACGTCGACGGTGACCGCGATCGGGTCATAGGCACGCGGGTCGTACGGGGCCGGCCCGCCCCGCTCCGCCACCGGGACCTCCCGCTCCCCCCGCACCGATGAGCCCGCGGATTCCACCACCCCCATCGACCGCTCCCCTCCGGACGCCGGCAGCCC
>NZ_CEVIVC010000210.1:0-5925 GCF_982290645.1 Protofrankia sp. CiP1_Cm_nod4 | reverse complement strand
CTCCCAGCCAGCGCCCCAGCCGTCCTCCCGGCCACCATCCCAGCCGCCGTCGCCTCGGCCGGCCCGCTCGTCCCGGCCGTTCCCGCCATCCCAGCCACTGGCACCCGGGCTGTCCCGGCCGTCGCAGCCGCCCCAGCGGCCGTCCCAGGAGCGGCGGTTCCGGGGATTCGTGCGGCGGTTCTGGCGGCGTGGGGGAAAGGCCGCCCGGCAGGCCGGTGAACGGCTGGTCGAGTGGGTGTCGCATTTTGTGCTGTGGAGTCTGCCGCCACGGCTTGTCCGTTATCTCGTCGCCGTCGACGTACTGTGTCTGGTAGTTGTCCTTGTCGGCCTGTTCGGGCTTTCCTTCAGGTTTGCCGACCTGTTCACGTTCGGGGCGTTCGTTCTGCTCGGCCGGCTGGCCATGGAAACGTCCCGGCATCTCGGTGTGCCCGGTCTCCGGAAGGACGAGCCGCACCGGGACCTGCTGTCGAACTGGACCCTGCCGGTCACACTTCTTCTCCCACCGCTGTACGCCGCCGTCCTGCACATACCCCTGCACTGCCTTTTCCGTTCCCGCGGCCAGCCGGCCGCGCAGCCCAGGTACCGGCAGGTCTTCAACGCGGCGGCGCTGGGCGTGTCGGGTTTCTGCGCGGCCGGCGTGCACCGGGCGCTCGCCCCGCCCCAGGGGCCGTACCGGATCGACACCCTGGTGGGCTCGTCCGGACGTATCGGCGCGCTGTTCGTGGCGGTGTTCACCTACACGGTGCTCAACCGTGTCCTGCTGCGCGGCATGCTGTGGTGCGCGCATCCGAGATCGGCGCAGCCGGCCCGCCGCCCGTTCGCCGGCGGCAGGCGGGAGACGTTCGCCGTCGACGCCGCCGAGATGTGTTCCGCCATCGGCCTGGCCGTGCTGTGGACCGCGCATCCCCTGCTCATGCTCACCGCGACACCGCCCGCGCTGCTGCTGCAACGCAGCCTGCTGCACGCCGAACTGCTCCAGGCGGCCCGCACCGACGCCAAGACCCGGCTGGCCAACCCGGCCTACTGGCGTGAGACGGTGGAGAAGGAGGTGGCGCGAATCCGGCGCTCGGGCCGTCCGATGTCCGTGCTCATCGTGGACATCGACCATTTCAAGAAGGTCAACGACCAGTTCGGCCATCTTGCCGGCGACGCCGTTCTCATGTGTGTCGCGGACGCGCTGCGCGCCGCCACCCGGCCTCGTGACCTCGTCGGCCGGTTCGGCGGCGAAGAATTCGTGATCATGCTGTGTGACACCGACCTCGACGGCGCCGCCCGGGCCGCCGACCGGATCCGCCGCCAGGTGGCCGAGATGCGCTGCCGGGCGGACAGCCACGCCGCCGGCGTGGTCTGCGTGTCCGTGACCGTCTCGGTCGGGGTGGCCACCGCCACCGGCGCGGACGTGGAGCTGGCCGCCCTGCTGGAGACGGCGGACGCGGCGCTCTACCGGGCCAAGGCCGACGGCCGCAACCGCGTCCGGCTGGCCGCCGGCCTCACCTCCCAGACCGCGCGTGAAGAAGCCGCTTGGTCTGCTCCCCATCGTGCGTGACTTCCTGGCTCGTCTGGACGTGGCCGGGATCGTGGGCCGGCTCTGCCCGATCCACGAGGACGCGATGATCACCCATGGTCAGGTCGTGGCCGCGCTGACCGCGCCCGGCGCGATCGTGCACGTCGAGGACTGGGCCCGGGCGTGGGCATGGGCGTCACAGGCACGGCGCGTGCTGAACATTCTCACTGATTTCACTGAGACGCCTGACGAGTGCTTTTTCTGCCTCTGGGAAGGAACTGCGGGTGTCATCCTGTCGGCAGCCCAGCGAAAAGGCCCGCTGGTAACCGTTCCGCACCGCCGATATGTCCTTTTTACCGGTCCCCTCAGGGACTACATCGACGCCGCCGATGGACCAGCGGTTTGTCCCGGTCTTCCTTCCGGGCCTTTCTGGGTCGCGCCCCTGACAGCTCGCGGTCGAGTCCGGGTGGGCTTACCCGGTGGCTGCGGTGGTGGTGTTGCGCAGCAGCAGCATCGTGGTCACCGGCCCGACCCCGCCCGGGACCGGGGTGAGAGCGCCCGCCACGGACGCGACCGCGTCGGCGTCCACGTCGCCGACCAGACCGGCCTCGGTGACGTTCGTCCCCACGTCGATGACGACGGCACCCGGCCGGATGAACCCCTTGCCGATCATCTTGGGACGGCCGACGGCGGCCACCACGACATCGGCCTCGTGCACGACCGAGAGCAGGTCTGCCGTACGGGAGTGGCAGATCGTCACCGTGGCGTCCTCGGCCAGCAGCAGCAGGGACGCGGGCTTGCCGACCACCGGGCTGCGCCCGATGACCACCGCGCGGACACCGGCGAGCTTGACGTCACCGCGGTGCAGGATCTCCAGCACCGCGGCGGCGGTGGCCGGCGCGAAACACGGCAGGCCCAGGGCCAGCCGGCCCAGGCTCAGCGGGTTCATCCCGTCGACGTCCTTGTGCGGCGGGATACGGCTGCCGACGTCCTGCGCGGACAGGCCCGGGGGCAGCGGGGTCTGCACCATCAGGCCGTGCACCTCGTCGTCGGCGGCCAGCCGGTCGACCGTGGCGACGAGCTCGGCGGCGTCCCCGGACAGCTCGTGGACGACGCAGTGGACCCCCACCTTCGCCGCGCCACGTTCGATCACCCTGACGTAGGACCGGGCCGCCGGGTCGGTGCCCGGCAGGACCACGGCCAGCGTCGGCACCCGGCCGGCCTCGCGCAGCCGTTCCACCTCGTCGACGACGCCCCGGCCGATCTCCGCGGCCATGGCCCGTCCGTCCAGCAGCTTCATGATCCGATCCGTTCCCCGACGGCGCGCACGATGCCGTCCGCCGTAGCCACAGAGGTCAGATGGCCGGCGAGGGCGGCCGTGGCACGCTCGCGCGCGGCCGTGTCCGTCATCGCCGCCGTGTTCACCCGTACGTTGATCGCCGCGCTGTCCAGCGCGGCGCGTGCGCTGGCGGCGGCCACCCCGACATCGCTGAGGACGTTGACGTTCGCGCCGTCGATGATCGACGTGCACAGCCCGACCACGGCCGCCGCGACCGCCGCGGTGTGCAGCGGCACCTCGGCCGCGGTGACCAGCGCGGCCTGGATCGCCTGGCTGCGGGCGGCCCGTTCCTCGCCGGTGCCCTTCGGCAGCTTGTACGCGTCGCTGACCGCGGCGAACGCGCGGGCGTCGGCGCCGGCCAGCGCCAGCGCCTCGGCGCGGGCCTTGTCGGCGTCGAGCCGGGCGGAGAGCATCGTCGCCTCGTGCTCGGCGTACCGGGGCTTGCCGATCGTGAGATTGCAGACCATGCTCACCAGCGCCGCGCCGAGGGCGGCCTGCAGCGCCGCGGCCGCGCCACCACCCGGCGCGGGCGCGGGGGAGGCCAGCTCGGCGAGGAACCCCGCCATTGTCTCGTCGTCCACGGCACCCTCTCCCACCTGCTGACTCTGCCTGTCCGCCGGCCGCGTGTCATCACGACGTCGCACATCCGGTGAACTTCCCACGGCCGGCCGCACTGCACCGTAGCAAGCCCGCTGCTTGTCGGCCCAACAGCCACAGCCTTCCACCCCTACCGCCCCACGGGCCCTACCGGCTCCCTCCCGCGCCTGATCCTTGCGGGTACTTCGGGGGGAGGGGAGAGGCTTCGGGGAGGGGAGAGGATGGAGTCATGCGGCGGCTGAGCCGGGGAGCCGGGCCGTGCCGGGCAGCTGCCGGAGCGGGCCGTTGCGGCCGCCGGGGAGGTCGGTGACGATCTCTATGCTGGTTGGCCGCTTGAAGGTGGCGAGGCCGGCCTCGCAGCGCTCCACGAGCTCGGCCACGAGCAGGGGATCGGGGCCGTTCGCCGGGACGACCAGCGCGACGGGCACCTCGCCGAGCACGGCGTCCGGCCGGCCCACCACCACCGCGCGGCGCACCCGCGGGTCGGCGAGCAGGACCTCCTCGACCTCACGGGGGGAGACCTTCTCACCACCACGGTTGATCATGCCGTCGCCGCGGCCGGTGAGGTAGAGGTAGCCGTCGGTGTCCGTGAAGCCGGTGTCGCCGGTGTCCAGCCAGCCGTCCGGGGTGAAGCTGTCAGCGCCGGCCGGGCCGGCGTAGGCGCGGATGACCCCGGGGCCGCGGATCTGCACCCGCCCGGCCTCCTGCGGCGGGCACGGCATCGCCTCGTCGTCGACGACACGCACCTCGCTGCCCACCGGCAGGCCCACCGAGCCGGGCTTGCCGGCCCCCCGCGGGGGGTTCGCCGTGATCAGGCCGCCGGCCTCGGCCATACCGTAGGTTTCCAGCACCGGGACGCCGGTGGCCTCCTCGAACGCCTGTAACACGGGGACAGGCAGGGGAGCGGAGGCGGACCGGACGAACCGGACCCGGCAGTCGCGGGCCTGGGCGGCACGCGGATCCATGGCCAGCAGGGCCACGACCGACGGGACCCCGTTGATCCAGGTCACCTGGTGATTTCTGATCATCGTCCAGAATCCGCGGCGGCGGAACCGGCGGTCGAGGACGAGGGTGCCTCCGCCGCACAGGGTGGCGAGCAGCCCGGTCACCTGCGCGTTGACGTGGATCAAGGGGAGCGGGTTGTAGCCGGTGTCCGTCCGGGTCAGCTGGTGGTGGCGCGCGGCGGCAGCGGCCACGTGTGCGAGCTGCCCGCCGTCGAGGAAGATCTCCCTGATCGCTCCGGCCGTCGACGAGTCCGTCGAACTCGTCAGCAGGACGCCGCCGGACAGCCGGCAGCGTGCGCCACCGTGGCCGGCGGCACTGGGGGATGACGTGACGGTGTGCCCGGTGGTCAGCCGTGGGCTGAGCTGGCGGAGGGCGCAGGTGGGGGGCAACGGCCGGTCGGTGACCACGAGATCGGGGCGGGTCCGCGCCAGCGCCCGTTCCAGTTCCGCGGGCGGGGCGTCGGGATCCAGGGGGACCGCGTGCCTGCCGCTCACCAGGACGGCGAGGAAGACCACGGCGAAGTCCAGGGGATCCGACACGAGGATCGCGATCCGCCCCCGCGGCCGCGGGCCGTGCGCGTCCAGATCGGTCTGCCAGCGCTGAACGAGGGCAGCCATTTCGCCGTAGGTGACCGAGCGGTTGCCGCGAGCCTCCCTGAGGTACACCTGCCCCGGTTGTTCCCTGCCGCGTACACCCAGCCACCCGGTCACGGATGTCACTTTCACCACCACCTTCGCCGGCTTCCGTGTAAATACGCCTCACCCGGTGCCGGAGGATTTCTGACCACGTTCCCGATACCTCTCTCCGCAAAACACCCCAGACCGCTATATCAGTTTCCGGCGGGCTGATGTGACGTTACCCGGGGTGTTGCTGGTCACATATGGACCGGGGGAGAAACGGCGGCTTCCGTGTGTCACCCGGTAATAAGCCCCCTGAGCCGAACGCCCTGTCCCGCAGGTGTTCCCGCCGGACGCGACAGTGGTCCCGCCCCTGTGGCGGGATGAGCATATCCCGCCGGGAGCGGGCCACCGTGGCCGCTTGCGCACACCCGTCGTCCGCCTGGTTGTCGTCTGCCGCCCGGCGCCGTCCGGAGTACGGCCCGCCCGTCACGACGGATGACAGCGGATGACGGATGACGGCGGGCGAACAATCCCGCATCTCCGCCGTCAAATGCCGCCCTGGCCGTCGCTCCGGTGCCGAATAGCCGGCTTCGGGCCGCGCTGGTCCGGGGGAGGGTGTTTCCAAGACATTGTTCCGCGGACGCGCCCGCGGGAAACAGGTCCACAGGGCCCGGGTGGCCCAATCCGTTCGCGGCGGCCGACCGGCGTTGTGGCCGGGTGCCAGGCCTCGCGAGGGATGTTCCTGGTGTGTCGAGTGTGTGCCTGGTGCGCCGAGCGACGGACAGCGACGGGCACGGCAGAACGGATGCGGCAGGGGCGCGGCGGGCCGGCGGGGATCATGAGGCGGACGGCCGGTGGGG
>NZ_CEVIVC010000209.1:0-6041 GCF_982290645.1 Protofrankia sp. CiP1_Cm_nod4 | reverse complement strand
TGGGGACGCTGACGCCGACGTTGTCGTGGTCGGGGCCGGCGTGGTCGGCTGCCTGGTGGCCACCGAGGTGCTGGCCCGCGCGCCGCGGCGGCGGGTTGTGGTGGTCGACAGGGGGCTGGCCGGCGGGGGAGCGTCCCGGTTCTCCGCCGGGCTGCACTTCCCGCGCGGGGCCACCCCGCGGGTGCGGGCGATGGCCGCCTACAGCCAGCGCTGGTACGCCGGCCTGCGCCAACGCGACCCTCGGGTGCCGATCCACCCGGTGGGCATGACCGTGATCAGCGCGGACGATGCCGCCGTCCGGGAGCACTACCTTCCCGAGGCGCGGCTGCGCCCGCTTCCCGGGCCGCTTCCCGAGGCGCTTCCCGAGGTTCGGCCGCGCCCGGCCGAGCGGGGCTGGGACGGCGACGGCGCCCACCACGCCGACGTCGCGGCGCTCACCGAACTGCTGGCCGCCCGGCTGCGCGGCCGCGCGGCGTTCCGGGAGGGCAGCGCGGTCACCGCCGTGCGGTCCGCCCCGGCCGGCGTCGTCCTCACGCTGGGCACCGGCGCCCGGCTCACCGCCGGCCGTGTCGTGCTGGCGCCGGGCCCCTGGCTGCCCTGGCCGGAGCTGCTCGCCCCGCTCGGCGTCCGGATCAAGAAGGTCGTCGCCCTGCACGTCGAACGCCCCGTCACCCCGCGTGACCGCGTGACCGTCTTCCACGACGAGGATGCCTTCCTGCTGCCGCTGGCGCACCGCGGCCACTGGCTGTTCAGCTACACCTCGCCCGACTGGGACGTCACCCCGGACGCGCTGACCGGCGGGCTGTCCGCCGACGACCTCGACCGCGGCCGGGCGGTCCTGGCGCGCCACGCCCCGGGGTTCGCCCCGTACTGCGTCTCCGGCCGTGTGTTCTGCGACGCCTACAGCCCCGACCGCGCGCCGATCGTGCGCCCGGTCACCGCCGACGGCCGGGTGCTGTTCGCCGGCGCGGCGGGCGGCTCCGGCTACCGGCTGGCCCCCGCGATCGCCGCCGCGGCCGCCGACCTGCTCGACGGGCTCGACGGGAAGGACACCATATGATCATCGACCGTTCTGCCGACGCCGTGTTCTCCGCGGCGTTCGGGATCGACATGAGCGCGGTCGACGGGCTGGGCACCGGCGCGGCCTGGGGCCGCATCGCGCCGGGCGGCGCCGCGGCGCACCAGCGGCACGACGAGACCGAGCTGCTGGTCATCGTCGCCGGCCGCGGCGAGCTCGTCGTGGGAGCCGCGCACCACCCGGTCGCCGCGGGCACCGTCGCCCTGCTCGAGCCGTTCGAGGACCACGTGGTGGCGAACACCGGGGAGCAGGACCTGGTCTTCCTCACCCAGTACTGGCGCGACGGCGCCCGCGCGGTCTCCTCGGCGGCCCCGGTGGCCAGCGAGCACGGCGACCGTCCGGTGTTCGTCTTCTCCACACCGCCCACCCCCAACGGCGACCTGCACCTCGGCCACCTCGCCGGCCCGTACCTGGGCGCCGACGCCTACGTCCGGTTCCAGCGGATGAACGGTGCCAGTGCCTGGCACCTGACCGGCAGCGACGACTTCCAGTCCTACGTGGCCGACCGCGCCCGCCGGGAGGGCTGGTCGAGCGCCGAGGTGGCCGCGCACTACAGCGCCGAGATCGCGGAAACCCTGCGGCTGATGGACATCCCGCTCGACCAGTACACCGTCACGAACGCCGACCCCGGCTACGTCCCCGCGCTGACGGACTTCTTCACCAGGCTGGTCGGCGCCGAGGCGGTCACCTCGACCGACGGGCCCGCGCTGTTCGACCCGGAGACCGGCCAGTACCTCTACGAGGCCGACGTCCACGGCGGCTGCCCGGGGTGCGGCGAGGCCACCGCCGGCAACATCTGCGAGCTGTGCGGCGAGCCGAACACCGTGGTCGACCTGGCCGGCCCCGTCGCCGGGCCCTCCGGCGGGGCGCCCGTCGCCGGTACGGCCCGCCGCTACGTGCTGCCGTTGCACGAGCACGCCGACGCGGTGCTCGACCACCAGCGCCGCGGCCGCGTCCCGGCCCGGCTGCGGGAGCTCGCCGCCCGGCTGTTCCGCCGGGAGCGGATCGACCTCCCGGTCAGCCATCCCAGTGACTGGGGTATCACCCCACGTGAGACGGACGGCGCCGGCCAGGTGATCTGGGCCTGGCCGGAGATGGCCTTCGGCTTCCTGCACGGCATCCAGCGGCTCGGCGAGCGCCTCGGCCGCGACTGGACGGCCGCCAGGCCGGCCGACGACTGGAAGATCGTCCACTTCTTCGGCTACGACAACAGCTTCTACCACGCGATCCTCTACCCGGCGCTCTACCGGCTCGCCCTGCCCGGCTGGACACCGGACATCGACTACCACGTCAACGAGTTCCTCCTCTACGACGGCCGGAAGTTCTCCACCAGCCGCCGGCACGCCGTCTGGGGCAAGCAGATCCTCGACGCCGACAGTGTGGACGCCGTGCGCTACTTCCTCGCCCGCAACCGTCCCGAGGTGGAGCGGACGAACTTCACGCTCGACGCCTACGAGCACACGCTCACCGCCACCCTGATCGGCACCTGGCAGGCCTGGCTGCACGACCTCGGCGAGCGCGTGGCCGACCACCACGGCGGGGTGGCCCCCGACGCCGGCAACTGGACGCCCGAGCACGCCGGGTTCCTCGGCCAGCTCGCCGCCCGGCTCGGCGCGCTGGCCGCCAGCCTGCGCCCCGGCGGGTTCTCGCTCAACCAGGCCACCGCCGAGCTGGACGCCCTGGTCACCGACACGGTCCGGTTCAGCCGTCGGGAACGCGCGCTGGCACAGGCCGGCGGCATGCCGGACGAGGTGCGCACGGCCACGGCGCTGGAGCTGGCCGCCGCCTGGCTGCTCGCGCACGCGGCCACGCCGGTGATGCCGCGTTTCGCCGCCCGGCTGGCCGAAGCCCTCGGCCAGCCGGCGCCGCGGCAGTGGCCTGCCACGGTCGAGCTGGTCCCGCCGGGTAGCAAGATCACACTTGCTCGGGTCACCTTCTTCCACCCGCCCCGGCCGCTCGGCCCGCTCGGCCCGCTCGGTGCGGCCCACGCGGCCGGACACCCGTCGGACGCCTCGCGGACCCAGCCCAGCGGGAGACCTGCATGATCAACGAACTTCTGGCGTCCACGCCGAACCGTGGGACGCTGCACGTCACCAGGCTGGCCGGCACCCGCGAGATCCCGCTCGCCGAGGTCTGGCGGCTGTCCGGCCTGGTCGCGGCCGGGCTGCGCGCCCGCGGCCTCGGCGCGGGCGACCGGATCGGCATCCTTGCCGCCAACAGCCTCGAGTGGGTGGTGCTCGACCTGGCGGCCCTGCGCCTGAAGGTCGTCACCGCCGGCCTGGAACCGGGCAAGTTCACCCCCACCGGCGAGCTGATGGAGCGCTACAGCCTCTCCCTGCTGTTCACCGACCGTCCGTGCGGCATCCCCGGCGTCGAACAGCTCACGACCCTGCTCGACGACCTGCCCGGCCTGCCCGGCACGGCTGGCGCGGCCCCGCCGCCACCGGTCAGGTACGCCCCCGACGAGATCACCACGATCAAGTTCACCTCGGGGAGCACCGGCACGCCCAAGGGCCTCGGCGCCACCGCCGGCAGCATCGACAGCTCGCTGGACGCCGTCCAGGACATGTTCGGCCACGGCCCCGGCGACAACCTGCTGGTGTTCCTGCCGCTGTCGCTGCTCCAGCAGCGTTACTGGGTGTACTCGGCGCTGCGGTACGGCCACGACGTCACGGTCTGCACCTACGAGTCGGCGTTCGTCGCGCTCACCCAGGTGCGGCCGACCGTCGTCATGGGCGTGCCCGGCTTCTTCGAAAGCGCCCGCGGCCAGATCGAACGCCACGCCCGGCGCACCGGCCGGGACCTCGCCGACGCCGCCCGCGACATCTTCGGCGGCCGCATCCGCTACCTGTGGACGGGCTCGGCGCCCGCCGACCCCGCCACCCTCGCGTTCCTCAACCGGCTCGACCTGCCGATCTACGAGGGCTACGGCCTCAACGAGACGTGCATCGTGGCCAAGAACCACCCGGGCGCGCACCGGGCGGGCAGCGTGGGCCAGGTGCTGCCGGGCAAACAGGTGATCATCGGCGACGGCGGGGTGATCAGCGTCCGCGCCGAGCACCCGGTGAACCGGCGGTACGCCTACTGCGAGCCCGGCGACAGCGAACGGGTCTTCGGCCCGGACGGCGTCGTGCGCACCGGCGACCTCGGGCACCTCGACGCCGACGGCTTCCTGTTCGTCCTCGGCCGCGCCGACGACACGATCGTGCTGGACAACGGCAGGAAGATCGTCGTCAGGCGGATCGAGGAGCATCTGAAGTCCAGCCCGGCGATCGCCGAGTGCGTGCTCTACTGCCCGGCCCAGACCGAGCTGGTGGCGGTCGTCTCACCGGCGTCGGTGCCGGTGGACACCGGCGCCATCGCCGCGCAGCTCACCGCCACCAACCGGGCGCTCGGCGGCGACCAGTACATCCACCGGGTGGTGGTGGCCGACGAGCCGTTCAGCATCGGCAACGGCCTGCTGACGTCCCAGTACAAGCCCAGGCGCAAGCAGATCCGGGCGGTGTACCAGCGCCAGCTCGGCGACCCGAGAAAGGGAATCCATGCGGCCTGACAGCACGCGGCCTGACAGCACGCGGCCTGACAGCACGCGGCCTGACGAATCCAGGCGGCCCGGCATCGAGACCGCCGCCCGGGAGAACCTGGCCGCGGTACTGGCCGTCGACATCGCCCCCGGGGAGATCCAGCCCGACGTCGGCCTCACCGGCACCTACGGGCTGACCTCGCTGAACAAGGTCCTGTTCCTGACCTCGCTGTGCCGGGACACCGGCGTCGACACCGCCTGCCTCACCGAGGACGACCTGGCCAGGATGCACACCCTGCGCGACTGCGTGGACATCCTGTCCAGGCACGTCCCGGCGGGGGCCTGACCGGTGGCCGGGGACCTGGCGGCCCAGCGGCCGGCGGCCCAGCACCGGGTGGACTGGCGCACGGCCGGCCCGGCCGTCCTGGGCAACGACCACGTCCGCCTCACACCCGTCACCGAGGCCGACCGGGAGTCGCTGCGGGCGATCGCCCTCGACCCGGACATCTGGCGTTACTTCGTCTCCCGGGTGGAGTCCGACGCCGACTTCGAGGCGTTCTTCGACGCCACCCTCGCCGACCACCTCGCCGGCCGGCGGCACGTCTTCGTCATCACCGACCGGCGCACCGGCCGGACCGCGGGCAGCATGAGCTACGGCAACCTCTCCGCGCCGGACGCCCGGCTGGAGATCGGCTGGTCGTGGCTCGGCCGCGACTTCCGCGGCACCGGGACCAACCGGTGGGCCAAACTGCTGCTGCTGGAACACGCATTCGAACGCCTGGGCGCCCTGCGGGTGGAGTTCAAGACCGACGTACTGAACACCCGGGCCCGCCGCGGCCTGCGCAACATCGGCGCGATCGAGGAGGGCGTGCTGCGCAGCTACAACCCCATGCCGGACGGCCGCCGCCGCGACGCCGTCTACTACAGCGTCCTGGCCGACGAATGGCCGCTCGTGAAGAAAACCCTCACCGAACACCCGAAAGTCCGCCCGTGAGCGTGTCGGGGGAGGCCGAGTGACCGTCCTGATCAGGGCGGACGGGCCACCGGCGGAGCTGGGCCGGGCCCACGGGGCGGCGCTGGCGGGGCGGCTGCGGTCGTTCGTGGACGACCACGTCTGCCGGCTCGGCCGGCTGCTGCCCGCCCCGGTGACGCTGGACGGCCTGCGCCCGACGATCGCCCGCCACCGCGCGGAGATCGAGCGGGCCGCCCCGCGGCTCGCGGCCGAGGTCGCCGGGCTCGCGTCCGGCGCCGGCCTGACCGAGGACGAGGCCTGGCTGCTCCAGCTGCGCCGCGAAATCCTCGGCTACACCCGAATCCCCACCGCCACCTTCGGCGTGGTTCCCAGCGCAGCCCCCGACGTGGTTTCCGGGGCCGCCTCCAGCGCGGTCCCGACCCGGATTCCCACCGTGCCCCCCGCCCCGGGCGGGATCTCCGCCGGGA
>NZ_CEVIVC010000208.1:0-6150 GCF_982290645.1 Protofrankia sp. CiP1_Cm_nod4 | reverse complement strand
CGGGGGCGCCGGTGAGGACGGCCGTCCGCGCCCGGCCGTGGGTTCCACCGACCCGGCCGCCGAGGCCCTGTTGCACTGCCATTTCGTCCAGGAGGAGGCCGCGCTGTGGCTGCTGCGCTCCCGCCGGTCACCGCTGGACATCACCGCCGAGACCACCCGCTACGCCGAGGGGATGGCCGAGGTCGCCGCGGCACTGCCCACCGTGCTCGCCACCGTCGGCTCCGACCAGGAGCTGACCGCCGTCCTGCGGTTCGCCGAACAGCTCTACGAACGCGGCCTGCCCGCCCGGCTGGCCGAACGCGTCGCCTGGCTCGACGCGATGAGCCCGGCGCTGGACATCGTCGACGTCGCGCTGCGTAACGACCTTGAGCCGAGTGACGTGCTGCACATCCACACCGCCATCGGGACGAGGCTGGGGCTCGGCCGCCTCGGCCTGGCGCACCTGATCGGCCGCGGCGCGCAGCCGCCCGGTCAGTCACGCTGGGAGCACATGGCCGCCGCGGCGCTGCGGGCGGACGTCGCCCGGGCCCGCTCGGCGCTGACCGAGGCCGCCATGGCGGCGTCCGAGCCCGACCTGGACGCGGCCGTCGAACGGCTCACCACCGGTGCCCGGGCGGACCGGGTACGCGCCATCGTCGAGGAGGCGACAGCGGCTCCCCGCCTCACCAGCGCCATGATCTCCGTCGTGGCCAGCCGCCTGAACGAGCTCATCCCAGGCCGCTGAGCCCCCCGACCACCACATGTCATGATCGTAGTCGGCGAGAGTTCACGCGGGCTGAAGGACTAACCTCATGGTTGCGATGGCTGCCGCCTTAGGAGAGGACAGGAGCCAGTGAGTGTCGACTACGACTACGGCTACGGGCCCTACACCGTCGAGGATCTGCACGGGCTGCCCGATGCTGGCCGGTCCTTCGAGCTCGTCGATGGCTGGTTGATCGAGTTGGCGCCCAGTACACGTCACGACTTTCTCGCCAGGCGGCTGAGCCGGATCCTGGAACGCGCCGCCGAGGACGCGAAGGCTCGGGTCTACGTCCAGGCACCCATGGACATCGCCACGCCCGCGGGCGCGCGCAAGCCCGACGTTGCCGTGATCGACGCGACCGCCGCCAGCAGCGCCCGCAGGCTCGGCCGCTCGCTCTACCACGGGGCGGACGTGCTCCTGGCGGTCGAAGTCGTCTCCCGCGGCTCCGGCAGCGAACGCGAGGACCGGGGACGCAAGGTCACCGAGTACGCGCTCGCCGGTATCCCCCAGTACTGGATCGTCGACTTCGACCCCGAACCCCGCCTCCAGGTGCTCCGCGTCGCCACCGACCAGGGGCGTTACGGAGCCCCCCTGGCGTTCAGCGGAGACGGCACCGTCAAGCTCGAGGACCCGTTCCCGATCTCGTTCCCCCTGTCCGACCTGCTGGACTTCTCCTAGAACTCACCGCGACGCGGTGACCGGCCCTGGTTCGGGCGCGGGTTCGGACCAGGACCGCGCGTGGGCAGGGTCAGCGGTCCGGACCGCGTCCGCGTCACGGGCGGGCTCTGTGTCACGGGCCGGTGCCTCGTTCTGGGCGGGTTCGGTGCTTCGGGACGGGTCGGTGCCGCGAGGCGGGTCGGTGCCGCGAGGCGGGAGGGCGTCGGCGGAGCGGGTCGCGCGGGCGCCGGCGCTGTTGTCGGCGAACGCCACGGCCGCCAACAGGCGCAGGGCGAGCCCCAGCCCGAGCAGGATTCGCAGCGGCAGGTGGCGCGCGTCCGGGTACTGCCGGGACAGGTAGCGGAACATGCTGCGGTGGTGGGCGACGACCATGCGGCGGGAGGACCGCCTCGTCGAGTGGCCGCCGAGATGCTCCACGACCGCGGTCGGCACGTAGACCCGCTGCCAGCCGAGCAGGCCGAGCCGGCGGCCGAGGTCGACGTCCTCCATGAACATGAAGTACGTCTCGTCGAACCCGTCGACCGTCTCGAACGCCTGGCGCCGCAGCACCTGGCACGCCCCGGACAGCCAGCCGGCGGTCGTCTCGACCAGCACGCCGCGCTCGCGGCGGTAGGCCGTCGTCCACGGGTTCGTCGGCCAGCACCAGCCGAACAGGGCGTGACCGATCCCCCGCCGCAGGGACGGCAGCTCACGGGCTGACGGATAGAGCACGCCACCCGGATTGGTGATCGCCGGGCCGAAGGCGCCGGCGCCCGGCCAGCGTCCGGACGCCGCCAGCAGCTCGTCGAGCGACCCCGGCGTGAACGTGATGTCGGGGTTGGCCACCACCAGCCACGGCGCGGCGCTGCCGGCCGCGCCGCGGTTGACCGCCGTCCCGTAGCCGAGGTTGCGCCCGGTGCGCAGCAGGCGGACCTCGTCGCGTCCGGCGGCGGCGGCCGTGCCCGCGTCCAGCGCCGGGGAGTTGTCCACCACGACGACCTCGTAGGGCAGCGACGTGGCCTTGGCCAGGGAGTCCAGGAAGGGGCCGAGCACCTGCCCGGAGTGGAACGCCACCACCACCACCCGCAGGTGCGGCCGGGTGTCCGCGGCGGCCGGGCCGTCCGGCTTACCGTCGGACGGCGACTCACCGTCCGACGGCGACGACGACGGCTGCCGCGACGCTGGCCGCGATGACGCCGATGCCGGCCGCGACCGCGACGCCGGCTGTGTCGATGCCGCCTCGTTCCGTGCGCTGTTGTGCTGTGCGCTCACTGACCGCCCTCTTCGTCCCCGCTCGCCGGATGCACAGGTGATTGCCGCACCCGGGTCAGGATGCCACTGGCGGTGCCGCGGCCGGCTGTCGGGGTCAGGACGCGGCGGCCCGCGCGTAGCTCGCCAGGTGCGCCTCGGCGCTCGCCGCCCAGGTGAACTCCCGGGCCCGGGCGAGACCGGCCTGCGCCAGCGACTCGCGCCGCGGTGCGTCGTCGAGCAGCGCGCTCATCTCCCGGGCGATCGAGTCGACGTCGGGCTGGGTGTAGGCGACGGCGTCACCGCCGACCTCCGGCAGGGACAGCCGGGGGGTCGTCAGCACCGGCGCGCCGCAGGCCATCGCCTCCAGCACCGGCAGCCCGAAACCCTCCCCGTGGGACGGGTAGGCGACCAGCGACGCCCCGCCGAGATACCCGGGCAGGTCGGAGAAGCGCAGGTAGCCGGGCCGGACGACCTTCAGGTGGGACGGCACCGAGGCGACCGCCGCGTCCACGTCGTCGTCCCAGCCCGAGCCGCCGGCGAGCACCAGCGCGGGCGGGGCCACCCGGTCGTGTACGGCCTCGGCCCAGCCACGGATCAGGTTCGGGACGTTCTTGCGCGGCTCGAGCATCCCGAGGAAGGCGACGTACCGGCTGTCCCCGAGGCCGAGCCGCAGCCGCACCCGGCGCTTGTCCTCCTCCGTCGGCGGGTGGAAGGTCGCGGTCTCCACCCCGTGGTAGGCGACGTCGGTCGTGGTCGAGTCGCCGTCGAGGACCCGGATGAGCTCGTCCCGGGTGGCCTTGGACGGGACGATGATCCGGTTTGCCTTGCGCACGGCGGTACGCATCGCCGACCGGAAGAACGTTCCCTTCACGGCGGTGTGCATCTCCGGCTCTGTGAAGAACGTGACATCGTGGATGGTCACGCACACCGGCTGGGAGGTACGCAACGGCATGGTGTAGTGCGGCGAATGGATGACCTGTGCGCCGACCTGGTAGGCGACCAGCGGCAGCCCGGTCTGTTCCCAGGCCAGCCGGGCGGGCCGGTGGGCGATCGCCGCTGGCCCGGCCACCACGTTGGCGTGCGGGGCCATCCGGCCGTACCGCTCGTAGTCCGATCGTTGACAGACCAGGGCGAGGTCGGCGCCAGCCGCATCCAAGGCCGCCACCAGCCCGTCGACATAACGACCGACGCCACCACGGTCGGCTGGAACCGCTGTGGCGTCGACGAGCACCCGGGGAGACACGGCGCTCCTTCCGACTGGCGGCGTGTTACTCACCGCTAGGTTCTTCGAGACCACCGACGCCGCGTGAAGCCGTCCCCCGGCGGGTCGCCCCCGACCCGCCCGGTACTGCCGATCACGTCGACCTCGGTCCGCAGGCAAGCCTACGCCCGCACCGGATCCTGAGAGTCACCCCGTCGAGAACTCCCGAGAGCCGCTAAGTCGACGGTAAAGGGACCAGACCGATTCCGCTGCCCCGTTCCAGGTAAATGCCGCCGCTCTCGCTCGCCCGTCCACGCTCAGCCGACGATGTAACTCTGTGTCACCAACAACGGACGTGACGGCGCGGGCCAGCGCGGCGGCGTCGCCGACCGCGACGGTCACGATCGCGGGCCCGCCGACCTCGACGAACGCGGGAATGTCAGAGGCGATCACGGGGACACCGTGGGCCATCGCCTCGACGACCGGCAGCCCGAAGCCCTCCGAACGGCTCGGCGCGAGCAGCGCGGTGGCCCGCGACAGCACGACCGCGAGGTCGGCGTCGTCCAGCCGGCCGAGCAGCCGCAGCCGGGCCGGCTCGAGGCCGAGGCGGGTGGCCTCGGCCCGCAGGTCCAGCCCGCCCCAGCCCGGCGCGCCGACGTGCACCAGTGGCAGGCCGGGCGCGGCCGGGTCGCGCAGCGCGGCGAGCACCGTCTCCAGGCCCTTGCGCGGCTCCAGGGTGGCGAGGGTGAGTAGATAGCCGCCGGCGGGCAGGCCGAGGCGCCCGGCGCGGGCGGCGGCGTCCGCCGGGACCTGCCCGACCGCCTCGCTCACCCCCTCCCCGACGACGTGCAGCCGCTCGGCCGGGATCGGCAGACAGGCCCGCAGGCCGGCCGCGACGGCCCTGGTGGGGACGATCACGGCGTCGGCGTGGCGGGCGACCCGGACGCCCATCCGCCGGTGCCAGCGGGCGCCGTGCGGGGTGAGGGTGTGCGGGTGGGTCCACGGCACGGCGTCGTGGACGGTGACGACCAGCGGCACCCCCGGCCGCCGGGGCGGGACGAGCAGGGTGGGGGCGTGGACGACGTCCACTCCTGTCGGCGCCGGGCCGTGGCCGCGCTGCCAGGCGGCGGCCAGCCCCTGGCGGGGCAGCGGCAGCCGGATGGGGCCGAGGACGCCCGGCACGGCCGCGGCGGCGACGGCGGCCTCCGGGCGCCAGGCGCACCAGCCGATGACGGTCTCACCCGGCCGCGCCGTCCGCGCGAGCGCGGCGGCGAGCTCCGCCGAGTACCGCCCCGTCCCCCCGGGCACCGGCGCCAGCATCTGGTCGACGAGAAATCCAACCCGCACGACGAACCATCTTCCTCGGGAGAAGCCGGCCCGGTAACTGCCGGTGGTGTGGTGGCGGTGCCGGTCACAGCCGGTGCCGGTCACAGCCGGTGCCGGTCGTGGCCGGCGTCCGCCGCGAACCGGGCGTGGTTACCGTTTGCGGGCGTGGAGCAGCACCACGCTGCCGTGGCCGTCCGGGGTACGCCGGTCGGACAGGGCGACGACCGGTGACAGCGGGGCCGCCGCGTTCCAGCCGGCCCGGCCGCCCTTCGCCGACAGCGTCAGGTACAGCCGCTCGGCCCGCCGCGAGCGGAACATGTAGGTCTGGCGCACCACCGTCAGGCCGCGCTCGTCGAGCAGTTTCGCCAGCTGGTCGCCGGTGTAGGTCTGTTGGACGTGGTAGCGCTGCCGGTGCCGGGCGAACAGCGCCGGCCACTCGTCGGCGCGGGTGAGGGCGTCCGCGGACATGACAAGGTCCCCGCCCGGTCTGAGCACCCGCGTCATCTCGGTGAGCGCGGCCGGCCCGTCGTCGAAGTGCTCGATCGCACAGACCGACAGCACCACGTCGAAGGAGGCGTCGGCGAACGGCAGCGCCAGCGCGTCCCCCTCGACGAGCGAGGGACGCCCGCGCAGCCGGCGGCCGAACTCCAGCTTGCCGCGGGCGAGGTCGAGGCAGACCGCCCGCGCCCCGCGGCGCACCGCCTGGCCGGCCCAGTACCCGTCACCGCCGGCGACGTCCAGGACGGTCCGCCCGGCCAGCTCACCAGCCCAGGCCAGCAGCGTGCCGGCCTCCCGGCGGCGCATGACGTGCACCTGATGCCCGGTGTACGCCAGCGCCTGATCCCGCAGCAGGCCCACCGTCGCGCCTTTCGCGGCCGGCCCCTTCACCGCCACGCCTTTCGCAGCCACGCCTTTCGCGACCGCCCGCTTCCGCGTCTCACCGCCACCCACGTCATGAACGACAGTCTGCCCC
>NZ_CEVIVC010000207.1:0-6231 GCF_982290645.1 Protofrankia sp. CiP1_Cm_nod4 | reverse complement strand
GGCAGCAACGATGCGACGGTGCGGCTGTGGAAGGCCCGGGTGAGCGGGTCCTAGAGCGTCGGTCAAGTTGTCAGGCTGCTTGCTGATCGTTTCTTTGGCGGGCGATGACGTGGAGGTTGTGAACGACGGCGGTGCGGCGGAGGTCGAACAGGTTTTTGCGCTGCCCGTGGGCTCTGCTGCTTAATTCGCGGTTGGGGTTGTGCGCTGCTGGCTGAGGCGGGTGAGTCTGCTGGTGCGGGGTGTGAAGGGCGGCTGGTGGGGGTTCCAGTGGGCGTCGAGGCGGATGACGTTGACCGCGGTGGCGGAGAAGGCGTGTTGGAGGCGGGTCTTGGGCAGGCCGCGGTAGCGGGCGTTGCGCAGGCCGGTGGCGTCGAGGGCCTGGTTGATGGTGCCCTCGATCCCGGCGCGCAGCGCGTATCTGGTCTTCCAGGTGTCCGTGGCCTGCTCGGCGCGGGCGGCGGTGAGGGTCTCGTGGAGTTCCTTCGGGCGCAGGCTGAGGAAACGGGTGCCGCGTGCCGCGGTGGTGCACTCCTTACGGGTGGGGCAGGGCTGGCAGTCGGTGCGGGCGAACGCGACGACGATGGCGTCACGGTCGTGCTGGCGGACGGGGTACCAGCCGGTGCTGGTGCGGCCCTGCGGGCAGCGGGCCTGGCGGGCTTTCCAGTCGATCCGGAACGCGGCCTTGTCGAACCCGGCGTTGGCCTTGGCCTGGGGTGAGTGGTCGAGCAGGGCGGGGGCGACCATGGTGATGCCCCGGGCGGCGGCGTCGTGGATCAGGTCGGCGCAGGAGTAGCCGGCGTCGAGGTAGTGCTCGGCGGGGGTGAGACCACGGTCGGCGAGGGTGCGCTGGACGATCTCGGTGGCCTTCACGTCCGGGACGCTCGCCTCGGTGGTGAGAACATCCGTGATCAGCCGTAACGGCAACGCGTCGGCGTCGGCGTCGGCGTCGGTGGGAGGGTCGCAGGTTTCGGTGAGGTGAACCTTGTAGCCGCACCAGAACAGGTCGTCGCCCTTGGCCGCCCACCGCGCGTCGCGGTCGTAGGGGGAGGCCAAGCGACGATGTCCAGGCGGGACGCCCTGCTTGTCGGCGTCCCGCTTCACGATCACCTCCCGTCCCCGGCTGTCGGTGGACAGGTAGTAGGTCTGCACCAGCATCTCGCGCAGGAACGCCACCGCGGGGATCTCACGCAGCCAGCCGGGTGCGGTGGGCGTGCTCACCGCCCGGCACAACGCGAGCGCGTCCTGGCCGAACACCACCGCGAGGCGGTCCCGGGCCGTCGTCGAGGACGGCATCGTCCACCCGTTGACCCGCTCGCCGTAGCGGTGCGCCAGCTCGTCGACGTCGACCGCGCCGGCCAGCCAGTCCGGGGCCGCGACCGCGAGGGCCTCCAACGCCGCCCGCACACTCTCCCCGGCGAGTTCGGTCCGGTTCAGGTCCCGCACCGCGCTGATCACATGGGTGGAATCGGTGCGCGCCCGGCCACCGGCGGCGATCAGGCCCTGGTCACGGCAGATCTGCAGGAGCCGGTCGAAGACCACCCGTTCCAGGCCGTGGCCGGCGAGGCGGGCCCGGAACCGGGACAGCACGGTCGCGTCGAACCCGGTATCGGTCAGCTCCGCCCCAAGGGCGTACTTCCAGTCGATCGCACGGACCGCCATCGCCGCGGCCTGCCGGTCAGTCAGGTTCTCGGTGAACTGCAACACCGTGACCAGCGACAACACCGCCGGCGGCAGACCCGGCGCCCCACGGCGCCCGAACGCCTCGGTGAACGGCTCATCGACGAACACCTCGGCGAGGCGGTCCCGCAGCCGCATCGCCAACGTCCCCCGCGGGAACGCCGCCCGCGCGACCGCCACGGTCTGCGTCGGGATCTCCGGCAGCCCCTTCGGCTGCAACGACATGTGCCCCACCTCCCACAGCCCACGAAACCACCCGGGCCGCAGAGGAGATCATGCCGCACCCACAACACCCAGCCGAATTAAGCAGCAGAGTCACCTTCGTCGCCAAAGCCGAGAACGTGATCCTGCTCGGCCCACCCGGGATCGGGAAGACCCACCTCGCGATCGGCCTCGGCGCCAAAGCCGCCCAGGCCGGCTACTCGGTCCTGTTCGACACCGCCAACAACTGGATCACCCGGCTCGCCGCCGCCCACCACGCCGGACACCTCGACGTCGAACTCAAGAAGATCCGCCGCTACAAGCTGATCATCATCGACGAGGTCGGCTACATCCCCTTCGACCAGGACGCGGCCAACCTGTTCTTCCAACTCGTCGCGTCCCGCTACGAACAAGGCTCGATCCTCGTCACCTCGAACCTGCCGTTCGGCCGCTGGGGCGAGACCTTCTCCGACGACGTCGTCGCCGCAGCCATGATCGACCGGCTCGTCCACCACGCCGAGGTCCTGACCCTCACCGGCGACTCCTACCGCACCCGAGCCCGCCGCGACCTGCTCGCCAAAGACCGCCCCAACCGCGACTAACCTGACCACCGGGTGCGCCGTTTTACCTCGGCACGAACCGTTCAGTTTTCGCTCGGCGTCAACATGATCCGACGTACGTGCCACCTGAACCACCAGAGATGTCCGAAGAGGAGCGGACGCGTCGGCTGACGCAGCCGTGCACGCCCAGCTCCGATATCTCGACGTTCATGAGTCCCAACGACTTCTGACCACCGATTCGAAGGAAACCTTTCCCAGTGCCCACCTGCACCTTCTGCGGATACAGCGGCAAGCTGACCGGCGAGCACGTGCTCGGAGACTGGCTGACCAAGATCGGGATGGACCTGGATCCGGCGCCGCACGGCGCGGGACCGCTCAACCGCATCGGGCGGGAGTTGGGCGTGCGACCGCCGTTCCGCCAGAAGGTGCGGGATGTCTGCGGCGACTGCAACAACGGGTGGATGAGCCGCCTCGAGGTGGTTGCCCAACGGGTCCTAACGCCGTTCATCCTGGGTGAGCCCGGCGCGATCTCGCCGGAAGATCAGGATGCGGTCGCGGCGTGGGTCCAGAAGACCGCGCTCACCGCGATGCTGGTGTCCTCCGAGGAGGACCGGGAGGGAGGCTACGGCCTCCCGGCCTCGGAGTATCACGCGCTGTACGCCCTGAGGGACAAGACGCGGCCCCTTCCGGACAGCGAATTCTGGATCGGTCGGTACAACGGCGTCCGCAGTTGGTCGGTACGGGCCATACCGCTGGCGGTACGCGTCGACGGCTTGCCCGAACCCGATCGGCCGCAGGGTTACGCCATGACCATCGTGCTCGGACAGCTCATGCTGCACGGCGTCCGGTTCACGACGCCAAGCCTCCAGGTCGAGGTATCCACGCGCCTGGATTTACCGCAGCTCTGGCCACCGGTAGGACCGATCATGTGGCCGAGCGGACAATCCCTCGACGATGAAGCGTTCCTTGGCTTCGCCGGCGGGAAAGACTTCCGCTCGACCGAGAAGCACATCGAGCTGCGACCGTGGCGGCCAGCGACAGAGCTGACGCCGAGTCAGGCTGTCGGCGGCATGGTGGAGCTGCCGACGATCTGCGGCAAGCACATAGTGTACTACCCCGCCGTCCTGGTCGCTGAGGCGATGCGCGGCAGGTCCTACGCCTTCGGGACGGCATGCGAATGCCCGATGGGCTACCTCATCCACACTGAACCCGATGGCGCGCACTGCAAGGCCGCGGACACGATCGAGGCCATCTCGGAGCTGTATGAGGGGTTGCCCGGCGAGGAGTACGCCATAGAAGACGAGTACGGCGTCTTCCCATGCAAGCGCATATTACTTCCTCAACCCCCGTCAGCTTGAGGCTCGTTTACGCCGCCATCTCCACACGCAATCTCCGTAGCAAGCCCATCAACTCATCGACGGTTGCCACGATACGGCCCTGTTCTTCGCAAGGGGGAAGAGGAATGGGCGTACGCCTAATCGCACGTTGCGAGACATTCTTCATTGAGCTACTTGTGCCGCTTGCTTCATCTTGGTAATGCGCCCGCGCGACCTCTGCACGGTTGGCCAGGTTCAGGTAGTGCCGATTACAGCCGCCTGCCACTGCGAGCCGCAAGGTCTTGTCGCTGAGCATTAGGCGGGGAGGTGTTTTACCAACCACAACACTTCGAGCAACCAACTCAGCCGTGTTGGCTCGCGAAATAACAGCTCGTTTCAGAATGATCCTCGGAGTTTTCGCAAACAGATGATCGAGCAGGCGAGGCTGAGGAACGCCTGATGGATGTCGACCCGGCGTTCCCAGCGGGTGCGTAGCCGGCGGAACTGGTGCAGCCAGGCGATGGTCCGCTCGACGGGCCAACGTTGACGGCCGAGGCCGGTGCCGTGAGGTTTCCCGCGGCGGGCGATGATCGGAGTGATCCCGCGGGCCACGAGCTGGCGGCGGTACTTCACATGGTCGTAGGCCCGGTCGGCGAGCAGGTAACGCGGGCACCGGCGCGGTCGTCCCCGCCGGCCGCGGATCGGGGGGATCGCCTCGACCAGCGGAATCAGCTGGGTGACGTCGTGGCGGTTCCCGCCGGTCACGAGCGTGGCGAGCGGAACCCCGGTAGCGTCGGTGATCAGGTGGTGTCTGCTGCCGGGGTGGGCTCGGTTGACCGGGCCCGGACCCGTCTCGGAGCCCCTTTTAGCGCGTGGATGTGCGAGGAGTCGACCAACGCCCGGTGCAGGTCGAGCAGCCCGGCGGCGTTGCACTCGGCGAGCAGCTGTTCGTGGAGTTGCTGCCAGACCCCGGCGTCGGCCCAGTCCCGCAGGCGGCGCCAGCACGTCACCCCCGACACCCCGAACAGTGTGGTCAGTAGCTCCCGCCAGGGCACGTCGTTACGTAACACCCACAGGATTCCTTCCAGTGCCGCCCGGTCGTCGACCGGCAGCCGGCCCGGGTAGCGGAACCGCCGCTGCCGGACCGGGATCAGCGGCGCCAGCCGCTTCCACAGCTCCTCGCTCACCATCGCCTCATCACGCATGAACCGACGTCTACCGGGCAGGCAGGCACGACACGCCGCGTTTAATCAGTCTTTGTGAAACGAGTTGTTAATCTGCGAGTTGCGGTCTTCGTGCCTGTGGGGTGATCCGCCACACCGCACGGCGCATGGCGTGCGGTGAGCGCGGGAGCGCGGGAGCGCGGGAGCGCTGTCCAGCTTCCCGTGTGTCAGCTCTTGTCCGCTGCTACTTATCGTTACGTTTTTCGATGGTCATCGGCGTCTCCGGTGCTGCCATGGTGCTGCCGGACGGACCGGATCAGGCCACCACGTGACGGGACGGAGAAGGACTGATCAAGGTCGCGGATCTACTCTGGCCAGCTGAGATAACATGACGTGGCGGTCAATGGCATGTCGCAACATCGCGGGGGCGGCTCTCATAATCCGTCGGTCGTGGGTTCGAGTCCCACCCGCCCCACCCCCGTGACCTGCGCCTTTGCTTCGGTGGCTGCCACTGCGGGGCCCCCGCAACCGGTGGGTGTGCACCCTGGTGTGCACGACCCTTCCGCGGAACTGCCGCGGCGCGCCGCTCCGCAGCTTCCGCAGCCCGGGCCGGAGTCACCTTCGTGTACGTCGTCGCCGTGATGTTGATGTTGCTGTGGCCGAGTCGTTCGGACACTTCCTTCAAGGTCTCTCCCGACTCCAGACCGATGGTCGCGCTGGAATGCCGCAAGTTCTTCAGCGGAATCGCGGGCAGGTCCACATGCCGTGACAGCG
This sequence comes from Protofrankia sp. CiP1_Cm_nod4, assembly GCF_982290645.1. Taxonomy (NCBI): domain Bacteria; kingdom Bacillati; phylum Actinomycetota; class Actinomycetes; order Frankiales; family Frankiaceae; genus Protofrankia; species Protofrankia sp. CiP1_Cm_nod4. Next base: position 540 of record NZ_CEVIVC010000207.1, on the reverse strand, counting down.
TCTCGAACCGGGACGACACCGTGTTCGGATGCCACGCCGTGCCGTCCGCCTGCGTGAACACCAACCCCGTCTCCGCCCAGCCCGGACCCATGGTGAGTTTCTGCTCGGCCTGCCGTCGGTGCCAGCGGCGCAGTGCCGCCGCCGTCTCCTTGTCGAGGGCACCGGCCCGAGCCGACTGCCGGGTCTTCGGCTTCGACGGGCGTGCCTTCCCACCCACGGTGACGATCGTCGTTCCCGGTTTCGACGGGATCGTGACCGTGCCGCTGGCAAGGTCGATGTACTCCCAGCGGAGTCCGACCAGTTCACCGCGGCGTAGGCCGAGGCAGGCCATCACGGCGAACGCCACGGCCAACGGATCGTTCCGGCTTTCGCAGTAGTCGAGGAACTGGCCGAGTTGGGCCCCGGACCAGGCGAGCACTTCAGGGTTGGGCGGCAGCGCCAGTTCCACGTCACTGGCCGGGTTGAATTTGATCAACCGGCGTTTCCGGAGCACTGACAGAAGGGCACGTGCGGTCCGGTGGATGCTGTGCAGCGTGGGCC
>NZ_CEVIVC010000206.1:1750-6730 GCF_982290645.1 Protofrankia sp. CiP1_Cm_nod4 | reverse complement strand
GTCCCCCAGCACCACCGGGTTCTCGTCACCGGCCAGGCGGCCCAGCTCCTCGACATCACCGGCTCCATCGGCCGCCATCTCCCGCTGGCCCTCGTCCTCATCGCCGTCATCACCTTCACCGTGCTGTTCCTGCTCACCGGCAGCGTCGTCCTCCCGCTCAAAGCCCTCGTGTTCAACCTGCTCAGCCTGAGCGCCGTCTTCGGCAGCATGGTCTGGATCTTCCAGGACGGCCATCTCGCCGGCCCGCTCGGCATCACCCCCGCCCCCCTCCCGGTCGCCATCCCCGTCCTGCTGTTCTGCATCACCTACGGGCTGTCCATGGACTACGCCGTCTTCGTCCTGGCCCGTATCCGTGAACAGCACGACAACGGCACCACGCTGCGGCAGGCCGTCATCATCGGCCTGTCCCGCAGTGGACGGATCATCAGCGCCGCCGCGTTCATCCTCGCCGTGTCCTTCTTCTCGACCCTGGTCTCGGGGGTGTCGTTCATCAAGTTCTTCGGCCTCGGCACCGGGCTCGCCATCCTCCTCGACGCCCTGATCGTCCGCCCCGTCCTCGTCCCGGCGTTCATGCGCCTTGCCGGCGACTGGAACTGGTGGGCGCCCCGCCCCCTGCGCGCCCTGCACGACCGCGTCGGCATCCGCGAGCGGTGACCTGCCGGTGATCCACGGCCGGCGGGACGCCGGCCAGCCGTGAGCATGCCCACATGACCGTGATCGCCGCCGGCGGTAATCCGGCGAGATAATGGACTGTTCTGTCCTATCGGGCAACGAGGCACGATGCCTCGTGGTTGACTTGTCGAGCCGGGCCGATGCCTACCCGTAAGACCCCACGGACCAGTCGCGATCCATCAGCTCCCCCCACCTGAGCTGCCGCCGCCGGTCATTCAGGGTGTGTCCCGGGCCAGCGACGCCGGCAGACGGGAACGCCGACAGCCAGTGGGGAGCGTGACGTGGGATCGGGTGGTGACGACAGACCCCGGCTTCACCGACATGCGAACGGTCTGCCGGCACACGCGCTGCTCGCGCTGGACAGGGCCGGCGTGGGCATCTGGGAGTGGGACGTCGCTGCCGACCGGCTGCGCTGGGATCAGCGCGCTGCCAACCTGCACGGTGTCGAGCTGGGATCCTTCACCGGGCCGGTCGAGGCCTTCTTCTCCTGTGTGCACCCGAGCGACGTGCCGCTCCTGCGGACCCGGATGGACGAGGTGCTGGCGACCGGCGAGCCCTTTCTCGAGGAGTTCCGGGTCGTGCGCCCCGACGGTGCGCCCGTCTGGCTCCAGGTCCGTGGCGGGATAGTCGGCGACGACGCCGGCAGGGTGGTGCGCGTGGCCGGGATCTGTACCGGCGCCACCGCGCTGCGCGTCGGCCGCGAGCAGGCTGGACGTGCTCTGCAACAGGTCAGTGACGGCGTAGTGGTGTTCGATGACGACAGCCGGTTCGTGTTCGTCAACACGGTCATGAGCCGACTGCTCGGTTGTGATACCTGCGAGCTGGTGGGCGAACAGTTGTGGAATCTTGCGCCGTCGCTCATGGGGCCAGCGTTCGAGAAGCTGTACCTGCAGGCGCTGGACACCCAGCTGCCGGTGGAGTCCGAGGCCGACTACGCGGCCTTCGGCGGGCATTTCGAGGTCCGGCTGTTCCCCTCCCCGGAGGGGATAACCGCCTATTTCCGCAACGTCGACGAGCGCCACCGCGCGGAGGCGCACCGCGCGGCACTGATCACGTCGTTGTCGTCGGCACTCAGCCGCGCCCGCCAGCTGTTCGACGTGACCGCCGCGCTCGGCCAGGCCCTGACCGTCCCGGACGTCGCGGACGTGATCGTCCGATCGGCCTGGGACGACCTCGGCGCGGACTGCGCCATCATCATGATGGTCGGCGACGAGGGACGGGTACGGGTGGTCACCCCGACCGTCCAGTCCCAGCGGGTCAGCCGGCTCCTGGAACTGATCTCCGGGCGGGGAACCGCGGCCACCCCGGACGTCCTGCGCACGGCCCGGGCCCGCTTCGACTCCCGGGCGGAGCACCTGGCCGACTATCCGCACGCCAGGCCCCTGCTCGAGGCGGCCGCCGCCGCGTGGATAGCCCACATCCCGCTGATCGTCTCCGGGCGGCCGATCGGGGTGATCGTGCTGCTCTGGGAGAGCGAACGGCTCTTCGACCCCGACGAGCGGGCCTTCCTGACCACGCTCGCCGGGCACTGCGCGCACGCCCTCGAACGGGTACGCCTGTACGAGAAACAACTGTCGGTATCAGAAGCGTTCCAACGGGCGATCCTCCCCCAGCGCCTGCCGGAGCTGGCCGGCGTGGAACTGGCCGCCCGCTACCTGCCCGCCGGCCGGGACGTCGACGTCGGCGGTGACTGGTACGACGCGCTGGTGCTCCCGACCGGCGAGCTCACCCTGATCGTGGGGGACGTCGGCGGCCACGGGCTGCGGGCGGCCACGGTCATGGCCGAACTGCGGCACGCGGCGCGCGCCTACGCGCTGCTCAGCCATCCCCCCGCCAGGATCACCAGCCAGCTGTCGTCCAACCTCGCCGCCAGCGACTCGGCGGTCTATGCCACCGCGGTGGTCGCCTGCCTCGACATGGCCGGGAAAACGCTGACCTGGTCGTGCGCGGGCCACCCGCCGCCGCTGCTCCTCGACGGTGGCCGCCCGGCCTTCCTGGAGGTCGTCCACGGCCCGATCCTCGGTGCCGTGGACAACCTCGCCTACCGGCAGGACACCGTCACGCTGCCGGTCCGGGCCCGGCTGCTGCTCTACAGCGACGGTCTGGTGGAGCGCCGGGACGTCTCCATCACCGACCGGCTCGCCGTCCTGTCAGCGGTCGCGGCACAGTCCGACGCTCTCCGCCTGGACGCGTTCTGCGACCGGCTGCTGACAGAGGTCGCCGGCCCCAGCGGCCGGGAGGATGACCTGTGCCTGCTCGCCGCCGACGTCCGCAGCCCTGGCGATGCGCACGGCCCCGCGAGCCGCGCCCGGACGCCGGCCGGCTGACACCCGTCCACGACCGGCTCCCGCTCGACCGGCTGGCGCCCCACCGCCTGGCCGACCGCTCCCCGCGGCGCGGCGGGGAGACGTGCCGTCAGCGTGCGACAGGCCATGATGGACACGTGCCGCGCCGTCGACCAGTGCCGTACCGATGCGATGTGTTACATCGATACGGCGGGCCACCTCGACATGACAGGACGCGTCAGCATGGTGACACGACGGCCGGTAACACGACGGCCGGTGGGATGGAGCGCGCGGGGGACGGGCCGGCCGCGCCGACGTCGCCGGCGCGGCCCGGCTGCCGGCGTCGCCCGACCGCCGGCGAGACGGGTGGCGAAACGAGTACGGCGTTGGCGGAGCGTGCGTGTTGACGGCTTTCACAGGTACGCCCCGACAGCCGGCCCGGCCGGCGGCGACGCACGGCACCAGCGGCCGGGCCGGCGCGCCTGCCGCCAGCGCCCTCGGTGCCGCTCCCGCCACCATCGGTGGCGCCGTCGGTGGTGCCGCCAGTGGCGCCGTCGGTGGCGGGCGCGCCCGGCCGTGGCCGGCCCTGATCCGGGCAGCGCCACTCGCCGTGCTGGTCGCGGTGCTGTGGACGGTCTACATCGCCCCGCTCCCCCACTATGACGTCGACGTGTTCCTGCGCGCGGGCGCGGCCGTCGGGGGCGGGCGCGGCCCCTACCCGTCTCCCGGAACCCCCGAGGTCTACTCGGGCTTCGCCTATGTGTATCCCTACCTCGTCGCCTTCGCCTTCGTCCCGCTGTCGTGGCTGGGCGAAAACGGCGCGACCGTTTTCATCGCGCTGTCGGTGGGCGCGCTGTTCCTCGGCGCCCGGCTGCTCGGCGTCCGCGGCCGGCGTGCGTACGCGCTGGTGCTGATGTCCTCCTGTGCTCTCACCGGCCTGCAGATGGGCACGCTCAACGCCGTCCTGTTCCTCGGCCTCGCCGCGCTGTGGCGCTTTCGCGACCGTCCGGTCACCGCCGGTGTGCTTGCGGCCGGTGTCATCTACGCCAAGCTGTTCCTGGCACCGGTGTGGCTGTGGCTGGTGCTGGCCCGCCGGACGAAGGCGGGCGCGGTGGCGGCTGTCTGCCTCGGGGCGCTGCTGGCCGTCACGGAGCTGACCAGCCCGGTGGACACCCGCACCTACCTGGGGATGCTGGGGGTGCTCGCCCGCGAGGAGGCGCCGCTGGGGCTCAGCCTCACCGGCCTGCTGGTCAACACCGGTCTCGGCATGGGCGTGGCCACCTGGTGCGCACGCGTGGCCGCCGTGGCCGCCGTGGCCGCCGTGGCCGTGCTGGCCGGCGGCTGGCCGCGTCCACGACACGGCGGGAACGAGCGGATACTCTTCGCTGGCACGCTCGCCGCCGCGCTCGTGGCCTCGCCCATCGTATGGAGCCATTACCTGCTGCTTCTGCTCGCGCCGATCCTGGTCAGCGCACCGAGGCCACGGATATCCCTGATCGTCTTCACCGCCGGGAGCTGGTTCGTCGTCACCCCCCATCGGACGGGCCCGGTCGGCCTCCTCACCGGCATCACGATCATCGGCGTGCTTGCCGCGCCCGCGGCCGGGCATGCCCTGAAGGCCCTCACCCGCCGCGGCCGCGTCGCGCCGGGCCCCGGATCGAGCCCGCTGCCGCCTCCCGTGCCGAGGGCGGCCGTCGTCGCTGTCATCGCTGTCGCCGTCGTCGCGGCTGTCGTCGGCGCCGGCTTCGGGGTAGAACTGCTCGCGACCGCTTACGGGAACCCGCGGCGGGTGATCGGTGCCTACTGTGCCCTGCTGGGCGTCCTCGCCGTTCTGGGCTGGTCGCTGCGGCGACGGCCGGGGCCGCCGGCCGCGCTGTGGGCAGGTGGTCACGATCACCAGCCCCGGCCGCCCCGACAGCCCGGAACCGCGCGGTCATGACCGGGATCATTCGACCAACGCCGGTTCCCATCGGCGCGACACACCTCTGGGTGGAGGACGATGCCCACGACGCCACCCCCGGCG
>NZ_CEVIVC010000206.1:0-1257 GCF_982290645.1 Protofrankia sp. CiP1_Cm_nod4 | reverse complement strand
CGGAGCTGCAGCGGGGGCTGCGCCGGATGCGGACGATCGCGACCGGCCTGCTGGTCTTCGTGGTGGTCGTCTATGTCGTGTTCTGGCGCTGGGAGTCCGGTGGTGGGCCGGGCTGGGCGGGCTATGTCCGGGCCGCGGCGGAGGCGGGCGCGGTGGGAGCGCTCGCCGACTGGTTCGCGGTGACCGCGCTGTTCCGCCGGCCGCTGGGCCTGCCCATCCCCCACACGGCGATCATCCCCAACCGCAAGGACGACCTCGGCCGCAGCCTGGAGCGGTTCGTCTCCGAGAACTTCCTGGCCGACGCGGTGATCCGGGAGAAGGTCGCGAGCATGGGCGCGGCCGTCCAGATCGGCACCTGGCTCAGCGAGCGCGGCAACGCCGAGAGGATCACCGCGGAGGCGTCCAGCCGGCTGGTCGAGGCGGTCTCGAACATCCGGGACGAGGTGACGCTGGAGGTGATGGAGAAAACCATCCTCGCCAGGGTGATGGACCGTCCCTGGGCGCCGGCCGCGGGCACGGCGCTCGGCCGGATCGCCGCCGGCGGCCTGCACCACCGGCTCGTCGACGTGATCGCCGTCCAGGCGGAGACCTGGCTGCGCAACAACCCCGACACGGTGATGCGGATCGTCGCCGACCAGGCGCCGTCGTGGTCGCCGAGGTTCCTGGACGATGTGATCGCCGCCCGCGCGTACGAGGAGGCGCTGCGGTTCGCCGCCGAGGTCCGCGCCAATCCCGAGCACCTGCTGCGCAGGGCCCTGGACGACTTCCTCGCCCGGTTCGGCGAGCAGCTGCGCACCGACCCGGACACCGCCGAACGGGTGGAGAAGCTCAAGGAGCGCGTCCGCGACCATCCCGAGATCCACCAGGCGGCCGCGGCGATGTGGAACGCCACCCGGTCCATCCTGACCGACGTCGCCGGCGATCCCGACAGCGCGCTGCGGACCAGGATCACCGACGAGCTGCAGGCGCTCGGCGGGCGGCTGGTCACCGACCCCCACCTGCGGGCGGGTGTCGACACCGCCGCCACCGAGGCCGTCGCGTGGCTCGTCCGGCGGTACCGCTCCGACATCTCCACGGTGATCTCCGATACGGTCGCGAACTGGGAGCCGACCGAGACCGCGGTCAAGGTCGAGCTGCACGTGGGCCGTGACCTGCAGTACATCCGCATCAACGGCACGGTGGTGGGGGCGCTCGCCGGCCTGGTCATCCACCTGCTGACCGAGCTGCTGCTTTGACGTCCCCCGCGGTGGCCCTCGT
>NZ_CEVIVC010000205.1:6211-7248 GCF_982290645.1 Protofrankia sp. CiP1_Cm_nod4 | reverse complement strand
ACCCGCGGTTGACGCACCTGTCCGCCGACATCGACCCGTCCTGCCCCGTCTGCGGTCCCGACGGCATCCGCGGGCTGGGCGACGCCGACGGCCCACCACCGAGCCGGGACGGCCGTGCCACACCACCGCCAACCATGAGCCGACGACCGGCCCACGGGAAAGGCCTGTAGTCCCGAGCGACCCGGCTTCCACCCCCCGAACCCCACAATGCCGCCGCCGACAACCACACCATCCAACTCGTCACCCCACAACAGCCCTACCACGGAGAACAGCGGCTCCACCACCACCCAGGCCGTTCACGGAGGAGCCCCGACCCAGACTTTCCGGATCGCGCCCACCCTCCTGTCAATAATCTTCGGAGTCGGCCACATCCCGTTTCAATCCGACCCGGATTCGCAGATCACAGGCACACACCGTTAGGCATGTGCATCGTGCGTGGTCGCAGGTTTCAATCCGACTCGGATTTGTAGATCACAGGAACTGTTCACGCCCAACCCCGAGACGGAGGCCGACAAGTTTCAATCCGGCTCGGATTTGTAGATCGCGGGGACTCGTTTACCACGCGTGCTCGCAGATCGGCTTCGGCTTGTTTCAATCCGGCTCGGATTTGTAGATCGCGGGGACGGCTGATGTTCTGGGGGGGCTGGACAGCCCACCGTTTCAATCCGGCTCGGATTTGTAGATCGCGGGGACTATTGAAGCGGTCGACCCGGAGGGCTGCCGCACGAGTTTCAATCCGGCTCGGATTTGTAGATCGCGGGGACCAATGATTTCTTTGGGCTGTTCGAACTGGCCCGTAGTTTCAATCCGGCTCGGATTTGTAGATCGCGGGGACGGCATGGGCCCATGGCTCGCCTACACCGAGAGGGGGTTTCAATCCGGCTCGGATTTGTAGATCGTGGGGACCGCGGTTGGCTCCGAAGGCCGAGGTGGTTTTGTTTCAATCCGGCTCGGATTTGTAGATCGTGGGGACAAGGCATTGATCGACACCGTCGCAGAACTGCCTGGTTTCAATCCGGCTCGGATTTGTAGATCGT
>NZ_CEVIVC010000205.1:5036-5852 GCF_982290645.1 Protofrankia sp. CiP1_Cm_nod4 | reverse complement strand
ACATGTCGATCTCCCACCACAACCTCCCGGGTTTGTCGGCGTGTCGGAGGTTGTGGTGGATGATCTAGGTGGCGGGTGGGAGCGAAGGCGCGTAGGAAGGTGTTGACGTCGGCGGCGATGGCCGTACGCAGCTCGGCGTCGGTGACCTCGCTGGTGCCGAGCGCGGAGAGTTCGGGGAGGTCTCCCGAGACGAGGGCGAGGAAGCGCGCGGCGGCGGTGTCGGGCCCGTCGACGTCGAGGTGGCCGCGGTTGGACAGGCGGGCGAGGCGGCCGGCGAGGGCGCCGCGCACCCGTGACCCTCCGTGCGCGAGCGCTTCGTCGAAGAGGTCGGGGAACCGGCCGGCCTCGGCGTACATCAGCCGCTGAAGAATCCAGCCCTCCCCGGTGAGCTGGCAGTCGATGACCTCGCAGGCCACCCGGGAGAGGTCACCGGCGAGATCAGCGCCGTCGTCGGGCAGGGTGCCGAATGAACCCGACCGTTCAATGTAGCGTCCACTGCGTCAAAGTTACGCTCCACCGCCGAAGCCCCGCCGCTGGCGAGCCCTCCCCCGCCGCCCGCCACGGTGAAGCGCGACGCGGTGAAGTTCGGCATGGTTTCCGACATGGTGAGGAAAGCATCGTGACGTCCGTACCGTTGGAGGACCGGGTCGACCCGCAGCTGCGCGACCATCTCGTGAACCCGCCCAGCCGCCCCCGGCTGGGCCGGCTGCACCCCACGGCCGACCGCGTCCGGGCGACCGACACGCACGTCAAGATCACCGACGGCCCGGACGCGCGGGACGTGCCGGTGCGGGTCTACCGGCCCGCCGAGGCCGA
>NZ_CEVIVC010000205.1:4237-4763 GCF_982290645.1 Protofrankia sp. CiP1_Cm_nod4 | reverse complement strand
GGGAGGGCCGGCACGGGGGCCGCGGAGATCGGCGTCGACCCGGCCCGGTCGGCCATCATCGGCTCCAGTTCGGGTGCCGCCATCGCGGCCGGGCTGACGCTGTACCTGCGCGACCGGCAGGAGCCCCTGCCGTCACTGCTGCTGCTGCACGCGCCCGTGCTCGACGACCGGCACGCCACGGTCTCCAGCCAGGCCATCACCGACCCGCGCACCTGGAACCGGGCCGGCTCCCAGCGGGGCTGGCGCGGCTACCTCGGCCCGCTGGCCGACGCCGCGGACGTGCCGGCCTACGCCGCGCCGGCCCGCGCCGCGGACCTCGCCGGGCTGCCGCCGACCGCCCTGGTATTCGGCGATCTCGAGCTTGCCCGGGACGAGGCGCTGGCGTTCGCCGCCCGGCTCGCGCAGGCCGACGTGCCGGTGGAGCTGCACATCTACCCGGGTGCCACGCACGGTTTCGACGTCGTCGTACCCGACGCCGCCGTCAGCCTCGCGTCCCGCCGCGTCCAGAGCGAGGCCCTGCTGCGCG
>NZ_CEVIVC010000205.1:0-3898 GCF_982290645.1 Protofrankia sp. CiP1_Cm_nod4 | reverse complement strand
CTGGCGGCGAGCCGCTGTCAGCCGGGCCGGCCGAGAAACGGTGCGACGGACAGCGATGCCCGCCTGTCTTCACAGCTCATGATCCCATTCCGGAAATCGCCCATCAGGCTCGTCGAACGCTCCTCCTTCGAGCGGCCCACCGTGTAGGTGACTTCCGTCGTCCCAACAGCGGTTTCCACCTACGGCGGCTGAGGCCGTCGGTGGAAACCGTCGTTCCGACAACGGTTTCCACCGACAGCCGACGGGCGCCGGCCGAGGCCGTAGGTGACTTCCGTCGTTCCCGACAGCGGTTTCCGCCTACGGCTGGGTGGCGTGGGTGTCAGGCCTCCTGGAGTGGCCGTGAGCGGCCGTTTTCACCGGAGATGGGGCCCGAACCGCGCTGGATGCCGGTGGTGCGTGGTGGCAATCGCGTCATTGGTTCTGGCAATCGTGCCGTCGGTTTCCGCCCGTCCGGTTGTGGCCCCTGACCGCGGTCGCCTACCGTGCAGGACGTGAACCCGCACGGGGCGAAGCGCCTGATCACAGGTCATGGCGGCGTCTCGTCCGACCGGAATCCCGGCACAGCCTGACCGTCGCTGGCAGCTGACCGTCACTGGCGGCCGGCCGCGGCACGACGGCCGGTTTCCCATGGCCGATTCCACGCTGATGAGGGGCTTACATGTCCGTACGTGGGACCGATGGTAACGCCGCCACCGACAGCCCGGCCGGGCAGCCGCCGGAGCTGGTGACGCCGGAAGCGATTCATGTCACGACCGGCGACAACGTGACCTTCGTGATCCGGCTGCTCGAGCACGAGGACCCGACCGTCCCGGTCGTGCTGATCCTGCCGGCCATGGGGATGAAGGCGAAGTTCTACCGGCCGCTGGCGAAGGCGCTGTCCACCGCCGGCCTGTCCGCCGCCACCTGCGACCTGCGGGCCCAGGGGGAAAGCACACCGGGCCTGCGCGAGCAGCCCGGCTTCGGCTACCGCGAGCTGCTGGAGGTGGATCTCCCGGCGGTGCTCGCGGCGCTGCGGGCGCGCCTGCCGCAGGCGCCGGTGTACCTGTTCGGGCACAGCCTCGGCGGCCAGCTCGCGCTGCTGTACACGGCTTCGGCGCCGAAGGAGATCGCCGGCGCCTGCGTGATCGCGACCAGCAGCGTCTACTGGCGGTCCTTCGCCCGCGGGCGCCGGCTCGTCGCGCTCTGGCAGGGGCAGGTCATCGGCCTGGTGTCCCGGATCCGCGGGTACTGGCCGGGCGGCATGGTGATCCCCGCGCCGATGGCCGGCGGTGTGATGACCGACTGGGCCCGGCACATCCGCAACGGCCGCTACCAGCCCCGCGGCAGCAAACGGGACTACAACGAGGCGCTGCGCACGTTCGACCTGCCGGTGCTGGTGATCTCGATAGCGGGCGACCCGCTCGGCCCGCGTCCCAACGTCGACTTCCTGTGCGGCAGGATGCGCGCCGCCCAGGTCACCCGCTGGCACATCGAGGACGGCTCCGGGGTGGCCGTCGACGACCACTTCGCCTGGATCAGAAGCAGCGGCGTCATCAGCTCCGCGGCCGCCGCCTGGATCACCAGGGGCGCCCTCCCCGCACAGGCGTGACAGCCTGTTCTCCAGGCTGGGCCCGTTCCCCGCGCCCGGGCGTCCGCACCGCGTGGGCACGGCGGGCACCGGGCTCCCGCCGGCCCCTGGCCCCTGGCCGCTGGCCCCTTGGCCGCTGGCCGCCGGCCGCTGTGCTCCAGCGCCGATCGCCGGGATCCGCCGGCCGCCGGATCCCGGCATGATGGCCGCGTGATGGCTGCGGGTGGCCAGCCGTCGCGGTGCCGGCCCCGGCCGTAGTCTGGGCCAATGGTCAACCGTCTGTACTTTCGTCAGTTGCTGTCCGGACGTGACTACGCGGTCGGCAACCCGGTGGCAACCCAGATGGTCAACTTCACCTACCTGATCGGGGACCAGGAGACCCGGGAGGCGGTGGTGATCGACCCGGCGTACGCGGTCGACGATCTTCTCTCGGTGCTGGCCGACGACGGGATGCGGCTGACCGGCGCCCTGGTCACCCATCACCATCCCGACCATGTCGGCGGCGCGATGTTCGGTTTCGTCCTGCCGGGCCTGCCGGAGCTGCTCGCCCGCGTCCAGGTCCCGGTACACGTGCAGCGGGACGAGAGCGAGTGGGTGCGACGCTCCACCGGCCTGTCCGCCACCGACCTCGTCGGCCACGACCACGACGACGTGCTCGACGTCGGCGCCGTGCCCATCCGCCTGCTGCACACCCCCGGACACACCCCGGGCAGCCAGTGCTTCCTGGTGGACGGCCGGCTCGTCGCCGGCGACACGCTCTTCCTGGAAGGCTGCGGACGCACCGACTTCCCCGGCGGCGACCCCGACGCCATGTACGCGAGCCTGCAGCAGCTGGCCGCGCTGCCCGACGACACCGTTGTCTACCCCGGCCACTTCTACTCGGCGCGGCCCAGCGCGCCGATGTCGGCGGTGCGCGGCGGCAACGCGGTGTTCCGCCCCCGTTCCGTCGAACAGTGGCGGGCCTTCTTCGGCGGTGGATGACCACGCCCGCCGCCCGTATGCTCGACCACCCGTCCCGGCCCTGACCGCGCGGGCGTGCCCCCACCGGCCGCCGCGGCCGCGCGGCACCACCCGGCCGAACCGAGAGAACCGAGAGAGAAGCACATGACACGCACCGCTGTGAACCGTTACGTCCTGCCCAACATCATCGAACGCACCTCCCGCGGCGAATACGGGATGGACCCCTACTCCAAGCTGCTGAAGGAACGCATCATCTTCCTCGGCACGCAGATCGACGACGTTTCCGCGAACGACATCATGGCGCAGCTGCTCTACCTCGAGGGCGAGGACGCCGACCGCGACATCTCGCTCTACATCAACTCCCCGGGCGGCTCGTTCACCGCGCTGATGGCGATCTACGACACGCTGCAGTTCGTCCGGCCCGACATCCAGACCCTCTGCCTCGGGCAGGCTGTCTCCGGGGCGGCCGTCCTGCTCGCGGCCGGGACACCCGGCAAGCGGTTCGCCCTCGGCAACAGCCGGATCCTGCTCGACCAGCCGTCCAGTCAGAGCCAGGGGCAGTCGAGCGACCTGGAGATCCACGCCCGGGAGATCCTGCGGATGCGGGAGCTGCTGGAGACGATCCTCGCCCGACACACCAACCGGAGCCCCGACCAGATCCGCCGGGACGTCGAACGCGACAAGATCCTCGACGCGAACGAGGCGGTCGAGTACGGCCTCGTCGACGAGGTCATCCAGAGCCGGAAGAACTCGCTGCGACAGGCCGCCTCCGAATAGCGGCACGGTACGTACGGGGCCGCGGCGCGGCGCTCCGCCGCCTACCGCGCCACCCGCCGCCCTACCGCATTTTCGGGACCGGGCCCCGCGCCGCCCGGCGGCGTTCCGGGGCGTCACAGCGGCTCCGTGACGCTGGCTCCCGCGAGGCTGGCTCCCGCGAGGCTGGCTCCGTGACGCTGGCTCCGCGGCGCTCTACAACGGCTCGCCGGGGATGCCGAGGTATTCCCGGCGGAGGGTTTCGACGATCGGGTGGCCGGCCGCCAGTTCCCGGCCGTCGACCGCGGCGATCGCGCGTACACCGGCGGCCGCGTTGGTGGCGAACGCGGCCCGCATGCCGGCCAGCCCCTGCCGGTCGACCGGTGCGACGGTCGTGCGTCCGTGCGTCCGCTGGAGCAGCCGCATGGTCACGCCGCGCAGGCAGTCCGCGGCAGGCCAGATCACGTGGTCGCCGTCGAAGAAGCCGACGTTCCAGGTGGCACCCTCCGAGACGAGCCCCGCCGGAACGCCGCTCCCCGTGCCGCCGCTCCCCGAGCCCGGGCCCTCCCCGCCCGGGCCCTCCCCGCTCGGGCCTTGCAGGGCCGGGCTTTCCGAGGC